>JBKPNJ010000170.1:0-23052 GCA_046732575.1 Actinomycetota bacterium | reverse complement strand
GGACATCAGCGCGCACTTGATGCGCCCGGGAAACTTGGCGACCCCCGCGAACGCGATTGCATCCTGGAGCCGCTCGTCGTCGACGTCTACCTGCCCGCGCCCGTGCATCATCGACAGGAACTCCTCGTGCAGTGACATCGCCTCGCCGATCGGCTTTCCGATCACCAGGTCGCTCATCACCGATGCCGACGCTTGCGAGATGGAGCAACCCTCGGCTTCGTAGGACACGTCGGCCACCCTCCCGTCGTCGATGTGCACACGTAGTGTGATCTCATCGCCGCACGTCGGGTTCACATGGTGCACCTCGGCCTCGTAGGGCGCCCGTAAACCCGCGTGCTGGGGGTGCTTGTAGTGGTCGAGGATGATCTCCTGATACAGCGAGTTGAGGTCCATCAGCTGACCTTGAAGAACCGCTTGGTCTGCTCGAGCCCGTCGACCAGGGCGTCGATCTCCTCCGGCAGCGTGTAGACGTAGAACGACGCTCTCGTCGTTGACTGGCAGCCGAACCGCCGGTGCGCGGGCTTTGCACAGTGATGCCCGGCTCGGACGGCGATGCCGAGTGAGTCGAGTACCTGCGACACGTCATGCGGGTGGATGTCGGCCAGCTGGAAGCTGATCGCTCCGCCCCGGTCGATCGGCTCGGTGGGCCCGAGAATGCGAAGCCCGCCCACCGAGGCCAGGCCGTCCAGGGCGTACGCGGTGATCGCCTGCTCGTGGGCAGCGACGTTGTCCATACCGAGGGTTGAGAGGTAGTCGACGGCGGCACCGAGACCGACGGCCTCCGCAATGGGCGGCGTGCCGGCCTCGAACCGGTGCGGTGGCGGAGCGTACGTCGACCGCGCCATCGTGACCGTCTCGATCATCTCCCCGCCACCGAGGAACGGCGGCAGCTGCGCGAGCAGGTCCTGACGACCCCACAGCACCCCGATGCCGGTCGGTCCGACCATCTTGTGGCCGGTGAAAGCGACGAAGTCCGCGCCGAGAGCGGCCAGGTCGACAGGGATCTGGGGAACGGCCTGCGACGCGTCGACGACCACAAGCGCCCCGACCTCGTGAGCCCGGGCGATGATCACTTCGAGCGGGTTGATGGTACCGAGCATGTTGGACACCCAGACCAGCGAGACGACCTTGGTTCGCTCGTTGACGAGCGCTTCCAGGTCGGTCAGGTCGAGCCGGCCCTCGTCGGTCAGGCCGAACCAGCGCAGCGTCGCGGCCTTGCGCTGGCAGAGCAGCTGCCACGGGACGATGTTCGAGTGGTGCTCCATCTCGGTGACGACGACCTCGTCACCGGGCCCGACGCCGATGTCGGAGTCCGCCCACGCCAGGGTGTTGGCGAGGAGGTTCAGCGCCTCGGTGGAGTTCTTGGTGAAGACCACCTCATTACGCGACGCCGCCCCGATGAACCGCGCGACCTTGTCGCGCGCCCCCTCGAACGCAGCTGTCGACTCGGCGCCGAGCTGGTGCATCGCCCGCGCCACGTTCGCATTGTGTGCCGCCAGATGCTCGCTGACAGCGTCGATCACGGCCCTCGGCTTCTGGGAGGTGTTGGCGCTGTCGAGGTAGACAAGCGGCCTGTCACCGTCCAGCCGGCGGGAGAGGATCGGGAAGTCCGCCCGCACCCGAGCGACGTCGAGGGCCGGGAGCCGTTGGTCGACCTGGGCGGACATCAGGCGGACGCCTTCACGTACTTGTCGTACCCCTCGGCCTCCAGCTGCTCGGCCAGCTCGGCACCGCCCTCTTCGGCTACCCGCCCGTTGACGAACACGTGCACGAAGTCCGGCTCGATGTAGCGAAGGATCCGGGTGTAGTGCGTGATGAGGAGCACACCGCGGTCGCTCTGGGAGCGGAACCGGTTCACGCCCTCGGCGACGATCTTCAAGGCGTCGATGTCAAGACCGGAGTCGGTCTCATCAAGGATCGCGAACTTGGGGTTGAGCAGCTCCAGCTGCACGATCTCGTGGCGCTTCTTCTCACCACCGGAGAATCCCTCGTTCACGTTGCGCTGCGCGAACGCGGGGTCCATCGACACCTTCTCCATCGCGGTGTTGACGTCCTTCATCCAGGTGCGCAGCTTCGGCGCCTCGCCGTCGAGGGCGGTCTTGGCCGTACGCAGGAAGTTGGAGACCGAGACGCCGGGCACCTCGACGGGATACTGCATGGCCAGGAACAGGCCGGCACGCGCGCGCTCGTCGACGGTCATCGTCAGGACGTCGCGGCCGTCGAGCCGCACCGTGCCGCCGGTCAGCTTGTACTTCGGGTGGCCGGCGATCGAGTACGCCAGCGTGGACTTGCCGGAGCCGTTCGGGCCCATGATCGCGTGCGTCTCACCGGACCTCACGGTGAGGTCGACGCCACGCAGGATCTCCTTCGGGCCGGTCTCGGTGTCGACCGAGACGTGCAGGTCGCGGATCTC
This sequence comes from Actinomycetota bacterium, assembly GCA_046732575.1. Taxonomy (GTDB): domain Bacteria; phylum Actinomycetota; class Actinomycetes; order Propionibacteriales; family Nocardioidaceae; genus JBKPNJ01. The sequence continues at coordinate 20,639 of JBKPNJ010000170.1, read as the reverse complement.
CAAGGTTGCCATGTGAGTCAGTACTCCAGATCGGGGTTGAGCGGGTTCTCGACGTCGACGTAGACCACGTCGGCGTCGACCTTGCAGGCATAGACCGGGACCGGGTCGATGGCGGGGAGCCCCAGCGGCTTGCCGCTGCGCAGGTCGAAGCGCGAGCCGTGCAGCCAGCACTCGATCTCGCAGCCCTCCACCTCGCCCTCGCTCAGCGGGATGGCTGCGTGGGAGCACTCGTCGCGGATGGCGAACACCTCGTCCTCGGTACGGACGACGGCGACCTCGACACCGCCGACGACGACGGCGAGTGCGCCGTTCTCGGGCACCTCGGCAAGTCCGCACGCTTCCTCGAACCGGCTCACCGCAGGGCACCTGCCGGAGGCAGGCCGACGGCGACCTCGAGCTCGGCCTCGACCGCCTTCAGCAGCCGGTCCTCCAGCTCGGGGACACCGATCCGGCGCACGATATCGGCGAAGAACCCGTGCACGACCAGGCGTCGTGCCTCGTCCTCGGGGATGCCACGGCTCTGCAGGTAGAACAGCTGCTCGTCGTCGAACCGCCCAGTGGTGCTCGCATGTCCGGCGCCGATGATCTCGCCGGTCTGGATCTCGAGGTTGGGCACGGAGTCGGCGCGGCAGCCGTCGGTGAGTACGAGGTTGCGATTCTGCTCGTAGGTCTCGATGCCCTCGGCGATCTTGCGGATCAGCACGTCGCCGATCCACACCGTATGGGCTCCGTCGCCCTGGAGGGCACCCTTGTACTCCACATTGCTCTTCGTATGAGGAGCGTTGTGGTCGACGAACAGCCGGTGCTCGAGATGCTGGCCGGCATCGGCGAAGTAGAGACCGAGCATCTCCGCCACCCCGCCTGGACCGCCATACTCGACGGAGGAGGCGATGCGGACCAGGTCGCCGCCCAGGCTGATGGTGACGTGCTTGAACGAGGCGTCGCGGCCGATGTGCGCGTGCTGGTGGGCGACGTGCACCGACTCGTCGTGCCAGTCCTGGATGGACACGAACGTCAGCGTGGCACCGTCACCCACGCGGATCTCGATGTTCGACGCGACGTTCGCCCGGCCGGTGTGATCCAGGACCACGACGCCGGACGCGTACGCCTGCACGTCGACGAAGACGTGGGAGAACGCGACCTCGTCCCCCTCGGTCTCACCGTGCACGTTGAAGATGACCGGCCTCGACAGTGCGGTCTCCGCCGGGACCGTGACCACCGTCGCCTGCTCGAAGCCGAGCCAGGCCTGCGCGCTGACCCGGTCACGGGGGGTGTAGACGGTGCCGAGACGAGCGTCCTCGCGGCCCACCCGCTCGATTCGGGCGTCGTCAGGCGCCGACGTGGTGATCGTCTCGGTTCCGCCGGGAAGGAACGTGCCGTTGTGCAGTCCCTTGAGCCGCTTCAGCGGCGTGAACCGCCACACCTCCTCGCGCCCGGTCGGGACCGCGTGGTCGTCGAGCTCGAATGAGCCGGGAGGGTGGAGGTGGCTGGCCACTGACTCGACAGCGGCCTGCACGTTCGTTGCTGGTGTGGACACCGGGGCGTACTTCTCCTTGACTTCTGCGTTGGGAACGGCGCTGTGCCGGGTCGTCTGACCCGCGACTCAGCCGACGGCGCCTTCCATCTGGAGCTCGATCAGCCGGTTGAGCTCGAGGGCGTACTCCATGGGCAGCTCACGGGCGATGGGCTCGATGAAACCGCGGACGATCATGGCCATCGCCTCGTCCTCGGTCATGCCACGGCTCATCAGGTAGAAGAGCTGGTCGTCGCTGATCTTGGACACCGTCGCCTCGTGCCCCATGGAGACGTCGTCCTCCCGGACGTCGACATAGGGGTAGGTGTCGGATCGGCTGACCTGGTCGACGAGCAGAGCGTCGCACTTCACAGTGCTCGCCGAGTGGTGCGCGCCGTCCTGGACCTGCACCAGGCCGCGGTAGGAGGTGCGACCTCCACCGCGCGCCACGGACTTCGAGATGATCGACGAGAACGTGTGCGGCGCGGCGTGCACCATCTTGGCGCCGGCGTCCTGGTGCTGTCCCTCGCCGGCGAAGGCAACCGACAGTGTCTCGCCCTTGGCGTGCTCCCCCATCAGATAGATGGCTGGGTACTTCATCGTGACCTTGGAGCCGATGTTGCCGTCGACCCACTCCATCGTTGCGCCCGCCTCGCAGGTAGCCCGCTTGGTGACGAGGTTGTAGACGTTGTTGGACCAGTTCTGGATCGTTGTGTAGCGGCAGCGGGCGCCCTTCTTGACGATGATCTCCACCACCGCCGAGTGCAGCGAATCCGTCGAGTAGATCGGCGCGGTGCACCCCTCGACGTAATGGACGTAGGCGTCCTCGTCGACGATGATCAGCGTCCGTTCGAACTGCCCCATGTTCTCGGTGTTGATCCGGAAGTACGCCTGCAGCGGGATGTCGACGTGGACACCCTTGGGTACATAGATGAACGAGCCCCCCGACCACACCGAGGTGTTGAGCGCGGCGAACTTGTTGTCGCCGACCGGGATCACCGTCCCGAAGTACTCCTTGAAGATGTCCTCGTGCTCGCGCAACGCGGTGTCGGTGTCGAGGAAGAGCACACCGAGGTCCTCGAGGTCCTCGCGGATCTTGTGGTAGACGACCTCCGACTCGTACTGCGCCGCGACACCCGAGACCAGGCGCTGCTTCTCCGCCTCCGGGATCCCCAGCTTGTCGTAGGTGTTCTTGATGTCGGCCGGGAGCTCGTCCCAGGTCGTCGCCTGCTTCTCGGTCGACCTGACGAAGTACTTGATGTTGTCGAAGTCGATCGTGCTGAGGTCGGCGCCCCAGGTCGGCAGCGGCTTGCGGTGGAAGAGCTTCAGGCCCTTCAGGCGCAGGTCGAGCATCCACCCCGGCTCGTTCTTGCGCGCGGAGATGTCCCGCACGACCACCTCGTTGAGGCCGCGCTTGGCGGCCGCGCCGGCGACGTCGGAGTCGGACCAGCCGAACTTGTAGCGGCCGAGGCCGTCGAGCTCGGGATGAGCGGTCGTGGTCATGCGTGGTTCCTTCCGGTCGAGCTGGCGTTTCGTGCTGTCCCGGTCGCGGTGGGGCCGGGCACGTTGGTCGTACAGACACCGTCGCCGTGGGCGATGGTGGCAAGGCGCTGGACGTGCCGCCCGAGCAAGCGGGCGAACACCTCGGTCTCGGCCTCGCACAGCTGCGGGAACTGCTCGGCGACATGAGCCACCGGGCAGTGGTGCTGGCAGATCTGGTCACCACTGGGCGCGGTCCGGACCGACGCAGCGTACCCGTCGGCGCTGAGTGCCTCGGCAAGCGCCTGTGCCTTGTCCTTGGAGGGCACGGCGTCGACAGCCGGCCGGTAGCGTTCCTCGAGGTCGGCGACGCGGCGCCGTGCGAACGCGGCCACCGCGGCCTCGCCACCGGTCTCGGAGAGGAAGCGCAGGGCGCTCGCCGCGAGGTCGTCATAGGCCTGGAAGAACTCGTCCCGGCCGAAGTCGGTGAGCGCGAACACCTTGGCGGGTCGCCCGCGACCCCGCTGGCCGGTGCGGCGTTGCTCCCGGGCCTCCACGGCGCCGTCGGCGAGCAGGTTGTCGAGGTGACGCCGCACGGCGGCGGGTGTCAGCGAGAGCAGTCGGGCCAGGGTCGCGGCCGTCGACGGCCCGTTCTCGAGGATCGCTCGGGCCACCCGCTCACGCGTGGGCGTGTCGTCGACCGCTGCACCGACGGCCAGGACCGGCCCGGACTGCGCTGGCGGTGGGCCGGGGAGAACCTGGCTCACGTATTTCACAACACCATTGTGTCCTAATTCAGTGCCCGAGTTCAAACCGGCCCCCCGAATCGCCTCGTCGGCCGGTCGGGTCATCGGAATCGAGGCTCCGACCCTCGCGACGTGGTACGCAACCTAGACTCGCCTGGTGTCCACCCCGGCGGTCGAGGTCGAGCGGCTCGTCATGCGGTACGGCGACACCGCTGCGGCCGACGAGCTGTCTCTGCGGGTCGAGACGGGCACGATCACGGCGGTGCTCGGGCCCAACGGCGCGGGCAAGACCACCACGCTCGAGACCTGCGAGGGATACCGACGGGCACAGGGCGGCACGGTGCGCACGCTCGGGCTCGACCCGATCAGGGACCACCGGGCCCTTGTCCCGCGGATCGGGGTCATGCTGCAGAACGGTGGCGCGTGGTCGACCTCACGAGCCGCCGAGATGCTGGGCCACATGGCCCGGCTGTACGCCCGTCCCCTCGATGTCGCGATGCTGCTGGACCGGCTCGGTCTCAGCTCCAGCGGCCGCACCACGTACCGCCGGCTGTCCGGCGGACAGCAGCAGCGGCTCGGACTGGCGATGGCGGTCGTCGGGCGCCCAGAGCTGGTGTTCCTCGACGAGCCGACCGCCGGTCTCGACCCGCAGGCCCGGCACGCCACCTGGGAGCTGATGGAGGAGCTCCGTGCCGACGGGGTGACGGTCGTGCTCACCACGCACTACATGGACGAGGCCGAGCGGCTCGCCGACCAGGTGTTCGTGGTGGACTCCGGCCGGGTCATCGCCTCCGGGTCACCACGTTCGCTCACGTCGTCGGGGGCACAGAACACCATCCGCTTCGACGCCCGTCCTGACCTCGACCTGAGCCAGCTGGTCAAGGCGCTGCCGGGCGGTTTCGTGGCGCGCGAACACGTGGCGGGCTCGTACCGGGTCGAGGGGCCGGTGGACGCCGAAGCACTTGCCACGCTCACCGCGTGGTGCGCCGGCAACGGCATCATGCCCGAGGGCCTGGCGGTGGAGAGGCAGACCCTCGAGGACGTGTTCCTGGCGATCACCGGCCGGGGCCTGCGCGGATGAGAGAGTCACCGGCGATGCCCAGCCGGCGCGGATGAGCGGCACCTTCACCCCCGCGCCCGGCGCCGCCAGTGTTCCCGGCATGGTGCTCGCGCAGGCGGCCATGGAGGCCAGGCTGTTGGTGCGCAACGGCGAGCAGCTGCTGCTGGCCCTGGTGATCCCGGTCGTCGTGCTCGTCGGTGGCGCTGAGGCCGACGGGGTGCTGGAGCTCGGGGCGGGCCGCCGCATCGACGTGCTCACGCCTGGTGTCTTCGCTCTCGCCGTGCTGTCCACGTCCTTCACGTCGCTGGCGATCGCCACCGGCTTCGAGCGGCGCTATGGGGTGCTCAAGCGGCTCGGCGCGACACCGCTGTCGCGCTCAGGGCTGCTGGCCGGCAAGGTGCTGGCGGTCCTGTCGGTCGAGCTGGTCCAGCTCGCGCTGTTGAGCGCAGTCGCGTCGGCGATGTCCTGGGAGCCCGCGACCGGCGTCATCGTCGTGTTCTGGACCGCCGTACTGGCCCTCGTCGGGACCGCGGCGTTCGCATCGCTGGCGCTGCTGATGGCCGGCACGCTGCGGGCCGAGGCCACGCTGGCGCTGGCCAACCTGTGCTACCTGGTGCTCGTCCTCGGCGGGGCGGTGGTCGTACCCCTGCAGGACTACCCAGCCGCGATCCGGCCGCTGGTCGAGGCACTGCCGTCGGGGGCGCTGGCCGAGGGCATGCGACAGACGCTGCAGGGCCACGGCGCGCCGTTCGGGCATCTGCTCGTGCTCGCGGTGTGGGCGGGGGTCGGCTCGGCTCTGTGCGCCCGGACGTTCCGGTGGGAGTGACCGCGCTGTGGGCTCGCCTGCCCGCTCCCAGCCGTCGCACCGTCCACCGGCTGGGAGTGGCATCCCTGGCGGCGAACATGGTCATCGTCGTCACTGGTGGGGCGGTCCGGCTGACGGGCTCGGGTCTCGGCTGTCCGGCGTGGCCGCGGTGCAGCGACAGGTCGTTCGTCCCGCACGGGGAGCTGGGCTACCACGGCCTGGTCGAGTTCAGCAACCGGATGCTGACGTTCGTGCTGGCTGTCGTGGTCGTCTCCACCTGGGTGGCGGCCATGCGGCTCACCCCGGCGCGTCGGTCGATACGAGCTCTGGCCACGGTGATCGCGCTGGGCGTACCCGCCCAGGCACTCCTCGGCGGCGTGACGGTGCTGACCGACCTCAACCCGTGGATCGTGGCGGGGCACCTCCTGGTGTCGTTGGCGATCGTCGGGGTCTGCGTGGTGTTCCTTCGCCGGCTCCGCGAGGGCGACGGCCCGGCCCGTCCGTCGATGAGCCCGGGCCTGACTCTGCTCGTCCGCGCCACCTTCGTTGCCGCGTGGCTGGTGCTGTACGCCGGGACCGTGGTGACCGGCAGTGGTCCCCACGCCGGGGACACCGACGCCCCCCGCACGGGCCTGGACCCGCGGGCGATGAGCCAGGTGCACGCAGACCTGGTGTTCCTCCTGGTCGGCCTGAGTATCGGCTGCCTGCTCGCACTGCGGTCCGCCGACGTGCCGGAACGGGCGACGCGCGCGGCCGGCTGCCTGCTCGCGGTCGAGCTGGCACAGGGGACCGTCGGGTTCGCGCAGTACTTCACCGGGCTGCCGGTCGTGCTGGTGGGTCTGCACCTGCTCGGGGCATCGGCGGTCAGCGCCTGTGTCACCTGGCTGCTGCTCGGCACGCGTACTCGGGGGCTGGATCCGCCCATCGTCGGCGTCGAGCACCCGGTGGCGCGGCATGGGGTCTTCCCGGAGACCTCACACGTGTCGGATCGCCGCGGATAAGTGTCGGATCGCCGCGGACAAGTGTCGGATCGCCGCGGACAAGTGTCGGATCGCCGCGGACAAGTGTCGGATCGTCAGCGGTGGGTGATGAGCGGGTCCAGGGCCACGCCGACGAACAGCAGCGCGAGATAGAGGTTGGAGCCGTGGAAAAGCCGCATGGGCTCCACGGCGGCGACATCCTCGGTGCCTCGGGTGCGGGAGAGCAGAAGATGTGACTCCACCAGGAACGCGGCGCCGAGCGCCCCCGCGGCGGCCGGATAGAACCAGCCCGTGTCCGCGACCAAGGGCAGGGCCAGCGAGGTGGCGACCGTCAGGTAGGCGTACCCGACGATCCGCCTCCCGACCGTCTCCAGGCTGGCCACGACCGGCAGCATCGGGACGCCGGCGTTCGCGTAGTCGTCGCGGTACCGGATCGCCAGCGACCAGAAGTGTGGGGGTGTCCAGAAGAAGACGACGAGGAAGAGCACGACAGGCGCCCAGGCCAGGTCGTCACGAACGGCGGTCCACCCGATCAGTGCCGGGAAGCATCCCGCGGCACCTCCCCAGACGATGTTCTGGGCGGTCCGTCTCTTGAGCAGCATCGTGTAGCCGACGACATAGAACACGTTGGCCGCGACGGCGAGCCCCGCCGACAGCCAGTTCACGGTCAGCCCCAGCCAGCCGGTCGCGGCAGCACCGAGCGCGAGGCCGAACACCAGTGCGGACCGGGCACTCACCTGGTGGCGGGGCAGGGGCCGCCGGCGGGTCCGCCGCATCCGCTCGTCGATGTCTCGGTCCAGGACACAGTTCAACGCGTTCGCCGAGCCGGCTGCCATCGTCCCACCCAGAACCGTGGCAACCACCAGGTCCAGGCCGGGGATCCCTCCCTCGGCCAGGAACATGACGGGCACAGTGGTGAGCAGGAGCAGCTCGATGATCCGCGGCTTGGTCAGCGCGAGATAGGCGAGCAGGACGTCGCCGCGCCGGAGGCCTGCCGGGTGCCTGCCTTCGACCGCCGGCCGGCGCACAGGCGCCTGCGGGTCGACTGCCGTCACGGACACCTCAGGATCAGATCAGTTTCAATGCCGACGGTTCGGCGGACCCGGCCGAGTCTAATGCCGTGCCCACGACGCGGCCGAAAGGGGCGGCGGTGGCTCCCTGCGTTGCCCGACTTCCGTCGGGAGCTTGAGCGTACGTCACGGCGGGTACTGCAGCGGAGCCGCGAGTAGGCTCGCGATTGATGGCGTCGTCGTGGGGTTGACGGCGGCCGCACCGCGTGAGAGGAACCGCATGGTGAGCAGCTCCGACAGCCCGGCGCTCGAGTGGACCGACCAGGACCGGCGGGCCGTGCAGACAGTCAAGGTTCTCGCGATGGACTCGGTGCAGAAGGTGGGCAACGGCCACCCCGGGACCGCGATGAGCCTCGCCCCGGCGGCGTACCTCCTCTTCCAGAAGATCATGCGACACAACCCTGCCGACCAGCACTGGGTGGGGCGCGACCGGTTCGTCCTCTCGGCCGGGCACACCAGCCTCACTCTCTACATCCAGCTCTACCTCGCCGGGTACGAGCTGGAGCTCGAGGACCTCAAGTCGCTGCGCACCTGGGGAAGCAGGACTCCGGGCCATCCCGAGTACGGGCACACCGACGGCGTCGAGTCCACCACCGGGCCGCTCGGCCAGGGCGTCGCGATGTCAGTGGGCATGGCGATGGCATCACGTCGCGAGCGCGGCCTGCTCGATCCCGACGCCGCGCCCGGCGAGAGCGTCTTCGACCACCAGATCTACGCGATCGCCAGCGACGGCGACATGGAGGAGGGGGTATCCGGGGAAGCCTCGTCGCTGGCGGGGACGCAGCAGCTGGGCAACCTCACCGTGCTCTACGACAACAACAAGATCTCGATCGAGGACGACACGAACATCGCGTTCACCGAGGATGTCGGGGCCCGCTACGAGGCCTACGGCTGGCACGTCCAGCGGGTCGACTGGACCGGGGGCGGCGAGCGCTACGAGGAGGACATCCAGGCCCTTTACGACGCCCTGCTTGCCGCCAGGCGCGTCACCGACAGGCCCAGCTTCATCTCGCTCCGTACGATCATCGCCTGGCCGGCTCCGAGCGCACAGGGCACCGGGAAGGCGCACGGCGCTGCCCTTGGTGAGGATGAGGTGGCGGCGACCAAGAAGATCCTCGGCTTCGACCCTGACAGGACGTTCGAGGTCCCCGACGACGTTCTCGAGCACACCCGGAAGGCACGCGCCCGGGGCCGCGAGGCACAGGAGCGGTGGCAGGTGCGCCTCGACACCTGGGCGGAGTCGGCAGGCGAGCGCCGCGACCTGTTCGAGCGGCTGCAGACCCGGAGGCTGCCAACCAACTGGACCGGCCACCTGCCGAGCTTCGACGCCGACGCCAAGGGGATGGCCACCCGCAAGGCGTCCGGTGAGGTGCTCAGCGCGATCGCACCGGTGCTGCCGGAGCTCTGGGGCGGCTCGGCCGACCTGGCCGAGTCGAACAACACGACACCCAAGGGTGAGCCGTCGTTCCTGCCGCCGGAGCGGTCCAGCAAGGAGTTCAGCGGCGACTGGTACGGCCGGGTGCTGCACTTCGGCGTCCGCGAGCACGCGATGGGCGCAGTCCTGAACGGCATCGCGCTGCACGGCGGGACCAGACCCTACGGCGGCACGTTCCTCATCTTCAGCGACTACATGCGACCATCGGTGCGCCTCGCGGCGCTGATGCGCCTGCCGGTCACGTACGTATGGACCCACGACTCGATCGGACTGGGCGAGGACGGTCCCACCCACCAGCCGATAGAGCACCTCGCCGCGCTACGGGCGATCCCGGGGCTCGACGTCGTGCGCCCGGCTGACGCGAACGAGACAGCGGCTGCATGGCGTACCGTCCTGGAGCACGTCGACCGCCCTGCGGGGATGGCGCTGACCCGGCAGAACGTGCCGACGTTCCCGCGCGGCGCGGACGGGTTCGCCTCCGCTGACAATGTGGCCAGGGGCGCCTATGTGCTCGTTGACGCCGACGGCGGTGACCCCGACGTGGTGCTGATCGGCACCGGCTCAGAGGTGCAGTACGCCGTCGAGGCCCGCGAGATCCTGGCCGGCGAAGGCATCACCGCCCGCGTGGTGTCGATGCCGTGCCGCGAATGGTTCGACGAGCAGCCGGACGACTACCGCGACTCCGTCATTCCACCCCAGCTCAGGGCCCGGGTGGCGGTGGAGGCTGGCATCCCGCAGTGCTGGCGTGACGTGGTCGGTGACGCCGGACGCACCGTGTCGATCGAGCACTACGGCGCCTCCGCCGCCGGGTCGAAGCTGTTCGAGGAGTTCGGGTTCTCCGGAGCGGCGGTGGCGGAGGCCGCGCGGGCGAGCATCGCGGCGACCAACGACAGCACGGCCGTGCCCGTTCGACGTGCCCCTGCCGGCCCCGTCGGCCCAGCCGACGTCACCAGCGCCCACACCTGAAGGCATGACCGCCCGATCGACACATTCCTGACACCAGAGGGGTTCCCATGAATGACCGACTCACAGCGCTCTCCAACCAGGGCGTGTCCATCTGGCTCGACGACATCTCTCGTGGGCGGCTCACCAGTGGCAACCTGGCGGGGCTCATGGAGGACTCCAACGTCGTCGGCGTGACGTCGAACCCGACCATCTTCGCCGCCGCCGTCGCCGACGCTGACGCGTACACACAGCAGATAGAGGAGCTCGCCGCCCGAGGCGTCGACGTCGAGGAGGCGGTCCGCATGATCACCACCTACGACGTCCGCTGGGCCTGCGACGTGCTCCGCCCCGCCTACGACCGCACCGACGGGATCGACGGCCGGGTGTCGATCGAGGTGGACCCCCGCCTGGCCCACAACACCAAGGCCACCAACGGCGAGGCCAAGGCCTTGTGGTGGATGGTCGACCGCCCCAACCTGTTCATCAAGATCCCCGCGACCAAGCCCGGCCTCTCGTCGATCACCGCCACCATCGCGGAGGGGACCAGCGTCAACGTGACGCTGATCTTCAGCCTGGAGAGGTACGTCGAGGTCATGGACGCATACCTGACCGGCCTGGAGCAGGCCAGGACCGCCGGCATCGACCTGTCGACGATCCACTCGGTCGGATCGTTCTTCGTCAGCAGGGTGGACACCGAGGTCGACAAGCGGCTGGACGCGATCGGCACCGAGGAGGCCAAGGCGCTGCGCAGCAAGGCTGCGATCGCCAACGCGCGGCTGGCCTATCAGCGGTACGAGGACTTCTTCTCCTCCCAGCGCTGGAAGGCGCTCGAGGCCGACGGCGCCCACAAGCAGCGGCCGCTCTGGGCTTCCACGTCGGTCAAGGACCCGGACCTGCCCGACACGATGTACGTCACCGAGCTGACCGCACCGAACACCGTGAACACCATGCCGGAGAAGACGATCGTCGCCACCGGCGAGCACGCCGACATCCACGGCGACGCCATCACCGGCAACTACGCCGACGCTCAGTCGGTGATGGACCAGCTCAAGTCCGTCGGTGTCGACATGGACGACGTCGTCAAGGTGCTCGAGGACGAGGGCGTCGCCAAGTTCGAGAAGTCATGGCAGGAGCTGATCGACACCGTCAAGCGGGAGCTCGACGGAGCCAAGGGATGAGGGAGCCGCTGACCGTCAGAACGTTCGGCTCCGATCTCACCGGCGTCGTCGACCGGCTCGTCGACGATCGGGTCGCCTCGAAGCTTGCCGCCATGGACTCGTCGCTCTGGGGCCGGGACGCGGTGGAGGAGGCTTCGATCCGGCTGGCCTGGGTGGGGCTGCCGCGCACGTCGAGACCGCTGCTGGCCGAGATCGATGCGCTGCGCGCGGCACTGTGGGCCGAAGGGATCGACCGGGTGGTGCTCTGCGGGATGGGCGGCTCGTCCCTCGCGCCGGAGGTCATCACGCAGACGTACGGCATCGGCCTCGAAGTGCTCGACTCGACCAGCCCGTCGGTGATCCGACGGGCACTCGACGGCGACCTGCGGCGAACAGTCGTGGTGGTGTCGAGCAAGTCCGGCGGCACCGTCGAGACCGACAGCCATCGACGAGTGTTCGAGAAGGCGTTCGGCGAGGCGGGAATCGACGCGGCGTCGCGCTTCGTCGTCGTCACCGATCCGGGCTCGCCGCTGGCCGCGCTTGGGCAGGAAGCCGGCTACCGGAAGGTGTTCCTGGCCGACCCCCACGTCGGCGGCCGCTACAGCGCGCTGACCGCCTTCGGCCTTGTCCCGAGCGGCCTGGCAGGTGTCGACATCGCCGACCTGCTCGACGAGGCCGAGGAGGTCATGGCCTCACTCGCTGGAGACACCGCCGACAACCCGGCCCTGCTGCTCGCCGCCGCCATCGCCGGCGACGGCGATCGGGACAAGCTCATCATCGCCGACGCCGGCTCCGGGATCACCGGCTTCGCCGACTGGGCCGAGCAGCTCATCGCCGAGTCGACCGGGAAGCTGGGCACCGGCGTCCTCCCGGTCGCGGTCGGCGGACTGGATGCGCCGGAGATCCAGGCCGCAGCCGCTGACATCGTGCTGGCAACACTGGACAAGGCGGACAACCCCGTCGAGCCGAGCAGCAGGCTCCCGACCGTGGCGGTCAGTGGGCCGCTAGGGGCGCAGATGCTGGTCTGGGAGACCGCAACCGCCGTGGCGGGACGACTGCTCGGCATCAACCCCTTCGACCAGCCGGACGTGGAGAGCGCCAAACAGGCCACCCGCGGCCTGCTGGACGAGCAGCCCCGGCCTGACGCACCGGCCTTCGCCGACGGGGCCGTGGAGGTCCGGGGCTCCACCGGGCTGCTGGACGGCGTGGAGGGTCTGCGTGGTGCCGTCGACGCGCTGCTGGGCCGACTCGACGACCGCGGCTACGTTGCCGTGATGGCCTATGTCGACGCCGACCGCGACGCCCGGCTGCGTGACACCCGCGCGGCCCTCGCTGCACGGACCGGTCGCCCGACCACATTCGGGTGGGGCCCGCGGTTCCTGCACTCGACCGGGCAGTATCACAAAGGCGGGCCCGCCCAGGGCGTCTACCTCCAGATCAGCTGCGACGAGCCCGCCGACGTCGACATCCCCGGCCGGACCTTCTCGTTCGGCACCCTGATCAACGCGCAGGCGGCCGGCGACGCACAGGTGCTGGCCGACCACGGCAGACCGGTTCTCCGGCTACACCTGACCGATCCGGAGGCCGGCGTGGCCCAGGTTGTGGAGGCGCTTCGATGACGGTCGTCCAGGGACTCGACGGAAACCCGCTGCGCGATCCCCAGGATCGCCGCCTCCCCCGGATCGCGGGACCGTGCGGCATGGTGATCTTCGGCGTGACAGGCGACCTGGCGCGCAAGAAGCTGATGCCGGCCGTCTACGACCTCGCGAACCGGGGGCTGCTGCCACCGGGATTCTCGCTGGTCGGTTTCGCCCGGCGCGAGTGGGCGCACCAGGACTTCGCCCAGATCGTCCACGACGCCGTCAAGTCCTACTCCCGGACCCCCTTCCGGGAGGAGGTATGGGACCAGCTCAGCGAGGGCTTCCGGTTCGTACCGGGTGACTTCGCCGACGATGAGGCGTTCGGCCGGCTCGGGGAGACGATCGCCGAGCTGGACGAGACCCGCGGCACCAGCGGCAACCACGCCTTCTACCTCTCGATCCCGCCGAAGTTCTTCCCTGACGTGATCGGCCAGCTCAAAGAGCACAATCTGGCCGAGCCCCGGGAGAGCTCGTGGCGGCGGGTGGTGGTGGAGAAGCCGTTCGGGCACGACCTGGCGTCCGCCCAGGAGCTCAACTCCATCGTGTCCGAGGTCTTCCCACAGGAGTCGGTCTTCCGCATCGACCACTACCTCGGCAAGGAGACGGTCCAGAACATCCTGGCGTTCCGCTTCGCCAACTCGATGTTCGAGCCGGTCTGGAACGCCAACTACGTCGACCACGTGCAGATCACCATGGCCGAGGACATCGGCATCGGCGGCCGGGCCGGCTACTACGACGGCATCGGCGCGGCCCGGGACGTCATCCAGAACCACCTGCTGCAGCTGCTGGCGTTGTGCGCGATGGAGGAGCCGGGCTCGTTCGACGCGCGCAGCCTGCGGATGGAGAAGCAGAAGGTCCTGTCGGCTACCAGGTCTCCGCAACGGCTCGACCTCTGCACCGCCCGCGGCCAGTACGCCGCCGGCTGGCAGGGCGGGATCAAGGTCGGCGGTTACCTCCAGGAGAGCGACATCCCGGCGAAGTCCACGACTGAGACCTACGCCGCGATCAAGCTCGAGGTCGACTCCCGCCGCTGGGCAGGCGTGCCGTTCTATCTCCGCACCGGCAAGCGGCTCGGACGTCGGGTCACCGAGGTGGCGGTCCTGTTCAAGCGGGCACCGCACCTGCCCTTCAACAAGACCGCCACCGAGGAGCTCGGGACGAATGCGCTGGTGATGCGCATCCAGCCGGACGAGGGCGTCACGCTCCGGTTCGGAGCAAAGGTTCCCGGAACCGCAATGGAGCTGCGTGACGTCAACATGGACTTCGCCTACGGCGGCTCGTTCGTCGAGTCCAGCCCGGAGGCGTACGAGCGGCTGATCCTCGACGTGCTGCTCGGCGACCCCCCGCTGTTCCCGCAGCACGAGGAGGTCGAGCTGTCCTGGCGGATCCTCGACCCGATCGTCAAGTACTGGGCCGACGCGGGCCAACCCGAACAGTATCCGGCGGGTGGCTGGGGCCCGAAGTCCTCCAACGAGATGCTGGCCCGTGACGGCCGCGTCTGGCGGCGACCCTAGGAGCCGGCGATGACCATCGACCTCACCGAGACAGACGCCAGCAAGATCGCCAGCACCGCGCTGCGGGCGAACCGCCAGGCCGGAAGCCCGACCCAGGGCATGGTGCTGACGCTCGTCGTCGTCACCGACGAGAGCAACCACTACGACGCGCTGAAGGCCGCGGAAGCGGTGTCCCGGGAGCATCCGTCCCGTGTCATCGGCGTCATCAGGAGAGCCTCGCGGGGAGCATCGCGAGTCGACGCCGAGGTCAAGGTCGGCCCGGGCAGCGCCGGGCAGTCGGTGCTGCTACGCCTGTCCGGTGAGGTGGCGCTGCACCCTGAGTCGGTCGTGTTGCCGCTACTCGTGCCGGACTCCCCAGTCGTCGTCTGGTGGCCGGCCAAGGCTCCCGACGATCCCGCCACCGACCCGATCGGGATGCTTGCGCAGCGTCGGATCACCGACTCGGCGGCCGCGCCGCGGAGCAAGGGCACCGCGCTGCAGATCCAGGCGGCCAACTACGCCAGCGGCAACACCGACCTCGCCTGGACCCGGCTGACACCCTGGCGCGCGCTGCTTGCCGCCGCCCTCGACCAGTTCAGCGGCAAGATCCGCTCCGCGGAGGTCGAGGCGGAGCGGGTCAACCCCAGCGCCGAACTGCTGGCCGCGTGGCTGAAGGCACGGCTGAAGGTCGACGTGAAGCGCTCCACCTCCAAGGGACCCGGCATCACCCTCGTCCGGATGGGCACCGTCTCGGGAGACATCGTCATCCACCGGCCCGACGGACGGCTGGCTCAGTTCTCCATCCCCGGCCAGCCGGATCGTCCGGTCGCGCTGAAACGCCGCGAGACCGCTGAGCTGCTGGCCGAGGAGCTCCGTCGCCTGGACCCGGACGACATCTACGCGCAGACCATCGCCACGCTGCGCAAGATGGAGGGCGGCAACAACGACGCGAGGACGCGGTCGGACAAGAGCGACTCGTGACGGTCCCCACCGTCTTGATGCACCGTAGCCCGGAGCTGCTGGCGCAGGCGGTCGCGGCGCGGTTGATCACCCGGTTCGTCGACGTCCAGAGCACCGGTCGGGCAGCGTCGTGGGTGCTCGCCGGCGGCCGGATCGCCGACAGCATCCACCGGGCGGTGGCGTCGTCGCCGGCCCGTGGCGCCGTCGACTGGACCCGCGTCGAGCTGTGGTGGGGCGACGAGCGGTTCGTGGGCCGTGACAGCGCGGACCGCAACGAGCTCCAGGCCAGAAGAGCGCTGCTGGACGAGCTGCCCCTCGACCCGGCCCACACCCACCCGATGCCGTCGACCGACGACGTCGATGACATAGAGGACGCCGCGGAGCGCTACGCCGCGACGCTCGCCGGGCACGCGACACCGGAGGACCACGGCGGCCTCCCGACGTTCGACGTGCTGATGCTCGGCGTCGGTCCGGACGGGCACGTCGCCTCGCTGTTCCCCGAGCAGCCCGCGCTGTATGACGATCGGGCGGTTGTCGCCGTGCGGGGCGCGCCGAAGCCCCCACCGAACCGGCTGACGATGACGATGCCGGTCCTGCAGCGGGCCCGCGAAGTGTGGTTCGTGGTGTCCGGCGAGGACAAGGCCCGCGCGGTGCACCTGGCGCTGAGCGGCGCCGGGGTCGTGCAGGTTCCGGCGGCAGGCCCGGCCGGGCTGCACCAGACTCTGTGGTTCCTCGACCGCGCCGCGGCGGCCAGTCTCCCGCCGGGACTCACGCGTGCTGCATCCCCGTGACGACGGGCCGCCTGGACTAGAAGATGATCTCCCCGCTCTTGCGCTTGGTGCGCAGAGTCTGGATCGCCTCCTGCAGGATCTCCTCTGCCTCCTTGTCGGAGCGCCGCTCCTTCACATAGGCCAGGTGGGTCTTGTACGGCTCGATCCGCGGCGGTGGGGGCGGGTTCGCTTCGTCCCGGCTGGCGGGTAACCCGCAGCGAGGGCAGTCCCACGACTCGGGGACGGCGGCTTCGACCGCGAACATCGGGCTGGTCTCATGGCCGTTCGCACAGAAGTAGGAGATGCGCTGACGTGGTGCTGAGTCCCCCCGCTCGGCTTCGCCCATCGGTCCTGCGCCGACTCGACTTCCTCGAATGGCACTGCCACCAGCCACTGTTGAACTCCCTCTGTCGAGTACGTGTGCGCCGCAGCGAGTGCGACCTCGGATGCGCGGGGGCGCCGCCGCCTAGGCGGGCTTGAGCAGCAGCCCCAGCGCGACGATGCAGGCGAACCAGATCATCCCGATGCCGATCGTGATCCGGTCGAGGTTGCGCTCGGCGACCGAGGATCCGCCCAGTCCGCTCGAGACACCACCGCCGAACATGTCGGAGAGGCCGCCGCCGCGTCCCTTGTGCAGCAGGATGAGCAGCATCTCCAGCAGGCTGGTTGTGACCAGCAGGATCTCGAATGCGAGTGTCACTTGACGAGCCTAACCCAATCGAGTCGTTCACAGCACCGGTAAGTCGTAGAAGCGGCAGATGCCGCCGAACTCCTCGGCGTCCAGGCTCGCGCCGCCTACGAGGCACCCGTCGACGTCGGGCTGGGCCATGATGCCGGCGACGTTGTCGGCCTTCACCGATCCGCCGTAGAGGATCCGCAGCCGCTCGGCCGCGGAGTCCGAGCGTGTCTCGGCAACGCGGGAACGGACCGCCGAGCACACCTCCTGGGCGTCCTGTCCGGTTGCCACCTCGCCGGTGCCTATCGCCCAGACCGGCTCATACGCAAGCACCAGGTCTGCCACCTGGTTCGCACCCAGACCGGCGAGTGCGCCGTCGACCTGACCCAGGACGTGAGGCACGTGATCACCGGTCCGGCGGACCTCGAGCGGCTCGCCGACGCACACGATCGGAACGATCCCGGCAGCGACCGCCTTGGTTGCCTTGGCATTGACCATGTCGTCGTCCTCATGGTGGTACGCACGACGCTCGGAGTGCCCGACAACGACGTAGGAGCAGCCGAGCTTGGCCAGCATGCCGGAGGTGATCTCACCGGTGAACGCGCCCTCGTCGTGAACCGAGAGGTCCTGTGCGCCGTACCGCAACGTGAGCCGATCGCCGTCGACGAGCGTCTGGACGCTGCGCAGGTCGGTGTAAGGGGGCAGGACCACCACCTCCGACCTGGTGGCGTCGTGCGACTTGTCGCGCAACACCCACGACAGCTTCTGGACGAACATCACCGCCTCGTGGTGGTTGAGGTTCGCCTTCCAGTTCCCGGCCATCAGCGGTAGCCGGCCCTGGCGGCTCACCCGGGCCCCGAGCCGTCGGCGAGCACCTCGAGCCCGGGCAGCGTCTTTCCCTCGACGTACTCCAGGCTGGCACCGCCGCCGGTCGACACATGCCCGAACTGGTCGTCGTTGAAGCCGAGCTTGCGGATCGCGGCCGCGGAGTCACCCCCGCCGACGACCGAGAGGCCGTCCACGCGGGTCAGCGCGTCAGCGACGGCGCGCGTGCCGCCGGCGAATGCGTCGTGCTCGAACACGCCCATCGGGCCGTTCCAGAACACGGTGCGCGCATCCGCTATCGCGGCGGCGAAGCTCCGGCCGGCCTCGGGACCGATATCGAGTCCGATCTGGTCGGCCGGCATGGCGTCGACGGTCACCACCGTTGGTGGCGACTCGGCCGACATCTCGGGAGCCACCACGACGTCGGTCGGCAGAATGATCTCCACACCCTCGTCGGCGGCGCTCCGCAGATATGTCCGGCAGGTCTCGATGTGGTCCTCCTCGACGAGGCTCTCGCCGGTGTCGAAGCCGCGTGCGCGCAGGAAGGTGAACACCATCGCGCCGCCGATGAGCAGCTTGTCGGCCTGGTGGAGAAGGCTTTCGATCACACCGAGCTTGTCGGAGACCTTCGAGCCGCCGAGCACGACGACGAAGGGGCGTTCGGGTGCCTCCGTGAGGCGCTTGAGGACAGCGACCTCGGCCTCGACCAGCAGGCCGGCGGCGTGCGGCAGCAGCCGCGCGATGTCGTAGACACTGGCCTGCTTCCGGTGCACGACCCCGAACCCGTCGCTGACGAACGCATCCGCGAGACCGGCCAGCTGGGCCGCGAACGCACCGCGCTCGGCATCGTCCTTCGCCGTCTCGGCGGCACTGAACCGCACGTTCTCCAACACAGCGACCTCGCCGTCGCGGAGCCCCGCGGTCGTCTCGACGGCGTGCTCGCCCACGGTGTCACTGGCGAACGCGACGGGCGCGTCGATCAGCTCGGCGAGCCGGTCGGCGACCGGCCGCAGCGTGTACGCCTGCTCCGGTTGACCCTTGGGTCGACCCAGGTGCGACATCACGATCACGCGTGCGCCCTGTTTCCGCAGCCGGTCGATCGTGGGCACGCTGGCCCGGATGCGCCCGTCGTCGGTGATGGCGGAGCCGTCCAGCGGGACGTTCAGGTCGCTGCGTACCAAGACCCGACGCGAGGTGAGGTCCCCCAGGTCGTCGATCGTCCTCATCAGGGGTCCTCCGGATTCACGTCGTACGTCGCGAGGGCCGGAGCCGCGGCGACGTATGACGCGGGAAGAGGGTCAGAGGGTGGAACCGACATGGTTGACGAGGTCGACGAGACGGTTGGAGTAACCCCACTCGTTGTCGTACCAGCCGATCACCTTGACCTGGTTGCCGATCGTCTTGGTGAGCCCGGCGTCGAAGATGCACGAAGCCGGGTCCGTCACGATGTCGCTGGAGACGATCGGGTCCTCGGTGTAGCGCAGGTAGCCCTTCAGCGCACCCTCGGCGGCGGCCTTCATCGCCTCGTTCACCTCCGCGGCCGTCACCTCACGCCCGACCGTGACCGTCAGGTCGGTGGCCGAGCCGGTCGGGATCGGCACCCGCACCGCGAACCCGTCGAGCTTGCCCTTCAGCTCCGGAAGCACCACCCCGATCGCCTTCGCCGCGCCGGTCGAGGTCGGCACCAGGTTGATCGCCGCCGCCCGGGCGCGGCGCAGGTCCTTGTGAGGACCGTCTTGGAGATTCTGGTCCTGGGTGTACGCGTGGATCGTGGTCATCAACCCGCGCTCGATGCCGAACGCGTCGTTGATGCCCTTCGCCAGCGGGGCCAGGCAGTTCGTCGTGCATGATGCGTTCGATATCACCGTGTGCGCGGCGGGGTCATACTGCTCGTGGTTGACGCCCATCACGACTGTGACGTCGTCGTTGCTGGCCGGCGCGGAGATGATCACCTTCTTGGCGCCGCCGTCGACGTGCGCCCGGGCCTTCTTGCCATCGGTGAAGAACCCGGTCGACTCCAAGACGACGTCGGCGCCGAGATCGCCCCACGGCAGCTTCGCCGGGTCGCGTTCCTCGAGCACCGCGATCCGCATGCCTCCGACGGTGATCGCGTCGGTCGTGACCTCGACCTCCGCGCCGAGGCGGCCAAGGATCGAGTCGTACTTCAGCAGGTGCGCCAGGCTCGTGTTGTCGGTGAGGTCGTTGGCGCCGACGACCTCGATGTCAGCTCCTGAGGCCAGAACGGCCCGGAAGAAGTTGCGGCCGATCCGGCCGAAGCCGTTGATTCCTACGCGGACGGTCACGCGGCGATCCCCTCGGTACGGAAACTGGACAGGTCACCCGGGCACGACCCTACCGGTCTCCCGAGCCCGGAGGGGAACGTCTCCACCTGGCGGACGGAGCGGTCGCCGGTCAGGGCGCCTCGGCCAGCATGTCCGGCGTGAGGTTCGCCTCGGTGTCGGGAACCCCCAGCTCCTGCGCGCGCTTGTCCGCCATCGCCAGCAGGCGGCGGATCCGACCGGCGATGGCGTCCTTGGTCAGCGGCGGCTGGTGAAGCTGTCCGAGCTCCTCCAGGCTGGCCTGCTTGTGCTCCAGCCGGAGTGTGCCGGCGATCTTGAGATGGTCGGGCACCTCACTGCCGAGGATCTCCATGGCCCTGCCGACGCGGGCGCCTGCGGCCACGGCGGCGCGGGCCGACCGGCGCAGGTTGGCGTCGTCGAAGTTGGCCAGCCGGTTGGCGGTGGCGCGGACCTCGCGCCGCATCCGCCGCTCCTCCCATGCCATCAACGACTCGTGGGCGCCCAGCCGGGTCAGCAGGGCTCCGATCGAGTCACCGTCGCGGATCACCACCCGGTCGACGCCCCGCACCTCGCGCGCCTTCGCCGGGATCCCGAGCCGGCGGGCCGCGCCGACCAGGGCGAGAGCGGCCTCCGGGCCTGGACAGGTCACCTCGAGCGCCGAGGACCGGCCCGGCTCGGTCAGCGACCCGTGCGCGAGGAACGCGCCGCGCCAAGCGGCCGCCGCGTCACATGTTGCGCCGGACACCACCTGCGGCGGCAGACCGCGCACGGGCCGACCGCGGCCG
>JBKPNJ010000169.1:0-6680 GCA_046732575.1 Actinomycetota bacterium | reverse complement strand
CCAACGGCTCCGCCGCTTTCGCGCAGTACCGTCCCAGCGGCCCGGGCGGACGGCACGAGCCGTTCTCGCTGCAGGTGGTTGAGACGTCAGGGGGCCGGATAGCCGCGGTCAACGCGTTCCTCGACACCGAGACCCTCTACCCGCTGTTCGGTCTGCCCGCTCACCTCGAGCCCTGAGCCGGGCCGGAACGGCGGGACTTCGCCGAGCCCGGTGAGCGCCAGCAGCTCCCGCAGCGCGGTCGAGGCGTGCCGCAGCTGGACCCGACCGCCGAGGCGGACGGCCGTCAGCTGCATCCGGGCCAAGGCGTCGATGCTGACCAGGTCCGGGTTGGTCAGCGCACGCACGTCGCAGAGCACGACCGACGCGTCCCGGTCCTGAAGGGCGAGTCGCACCCGGTCGCAGAGATCGGTGATGTCCGCAGGCGCGACGGGGCCGTCGATGGCGAGAAGGGTCGTAGTCGGCTCGCCGGCGGATCGCCTGGGGCGACACGGCGTCGGGGACCGCGGCGCTCCAGAGGCGTCCAACTGCCTGGCTCCTCTCGCGGGACTGCAGGTAGGACCGGTCGTCCGGTGAGAACTCATCGTCGGGCGGCGTTCGCCTCCGCGGCGACGTCACACACCCGCCTCGCCTCCTTCGTCATACGTCGGCCGTTCCTCCGGACGAAGGGCGAAGCCCGTGGCAGAAGAGGTGCCGGGCCGGACATGTCTCCGGGCCGACCCTTGAAAGGGCCGGCCCGGAGGCTGCAGATGCTTCGGTTCCTGCTACTTCAGGAAGCTGAACCGCTGAACGATCGCCAGCCGCTCCCAGACCCGGCCGAGACCGAGTGTCTTGTGGGCGCCGAGCAGAGCCAGGAGCACCAGGGTCAGTGCGTAGATCAGGTGATCATCCATGAAGGGGTTGTTCTCGGGAGGCAGGACTGCCGACCACATCATGACCAGCAGCGCGACACCGGCGACGGTGGCCAGGCGCATGGTGATCCCGAGGATGAGCGCGGTGCCGATTCCGAGCAGACCGAGCATGAACGCCCAGTCGGCCCATGCGGCGCCGGCGAAGCTCTGGTAGATGTCAGCGAAGGGACCCTTGGTGGCGAAGCCGAGGAAGCCTTCGGTCGGCGAGCCGCCATGAATCCAGGCCGCGTCACCGAACCTGTCGACGACCCCGGTCTCTGCGTCGCGGCCGGTGCCGAAGCCGAGGGCGAGAAGCTTGTCCAGGAAGGCCCAGAGGAACACCCAGCCCAGGCTGATCCGCGTGGCTGCAGCCACATAGCGCACAGCCTTCGTAGCCGATGGCTCGCGAACCTGGGCGGGATCGCCGAGACGGTGACTCTGGTGGTCGTGGGTGCTGGCTGAGCCGGCGCTGGTCGAGGTGCTGTGGGTGGTGGTCATCGTGCTAACTCCCTCATTGGGACTCTCGGTGTTTACCTATGCCCCCACCCTCGTCCGCCCCGCCGCCGGGGACTAGGGACCAAGTACCCGGGTGCCGCGCCGAAGGACCCCAAACTGGTGTGGAGGGGTCGAAGGACCCTGTGGCCGCAACGGGGACAGCGGCAGACTCGACCGTATGGACACCGCCCTGTATCTCGCCGAGGACAGCTCCCCCACTGAGTGCTATCGGCTGCTGGGCTCGGTCCGAGTCGGGCGGGTAGTGATGACCCGGCAGGCGCTGCCGGTCGTCCTCCCCGTCAGATTCGCCCTTGACGGGCACACCGTCGTCATCGCCACCGCGACCGGTTCGGCGCTCGCCACCGCATCTGCGCAGGGCGCGGTCGTTGCTTTCGAAGCCGACGACCTCGACCCGGTGACACTGTCCGGATGGAGCGTCGTGGTGACAGGTACGCTCAAGGCGATCACCGACCCTGGTGACGTGCTCCGGGCAGATCGGTTCGCGTTGGTCTCGGAGGGCGGCGAAGACACCCAGCACTTCGTGTGTATCCCGCCGGGGCTCATCTCCGGTCGCTCCATGCGCAAGAATGCAGTGTGAGCGACATCCCGCGAACCTCTCCGATAAGGGTCTTCCTGCTCGACGACCACGAGATCGTACGTCGAGGTCTTCGTGAGCTGCTGGAATCCGACGGCAGCATCGAGGTCGTCGGCGAGTCCGGGCTGGCGGTCGAGGCGACCCACCGGATTCCGGCCCTGCGCCCCGATGTCGCCGTCCTGGACGGAAGGCTTCCCGACGGCAGCGGCGTCGACGTATGCCGGGACGTGCGCTCGGTCGACCCGAGCATCGCCTGCCTGATCCTCACCTCGTACGACGACGACGAGGCCCTGTTCAACTCGATCATGGCCGGAGCTGCCGGGTACGTCCTGAAGCAGATCCGAGGCACCGAGCTCCTCGATGCCATCCACCGCGTCGCCCAGGGGCAGTCGCTGCTCGACCCGATGGTCACCCAGAAGGTGCTGGCCCGGCTGCGCGAGGGACCGGAGTCGGATCCCGCGCTGGCCAAGCTCACCGAACAGGAGCGCCGGATCCTGCTACTGATCGCGGAGGGGCTGACGAATCGGCAGATCGGTGAGCGGATGTTCCTCGCCGAGAAGACAGTGAAGAACTATGTCTCGAGTCTGCTGGCCAAGCTGGGAATGGAGAGACGGACCCAGGCGGCGGTCTTCGCCTCCAAGCTCCGGCCGAGCTGAGAGCGCGAGGTGGCGGTGGAGCACCAGCCCGAGAGCATCTGGTCGAGTCACTCGCGTACCCGTCTCAACGATCTGCTCCGCGAGCTGATCGACCGCGCCGAGGAGATGGCCACCACCCAGGAGCGGATGCGCGGTCTGCTCGATGCGGTCGTGTCACTGTCCAGTGACCTCAGCCTCCCGGTGCTGCTCCGCCAGATCGTCACTGCGGCCTGTCAGGTGGTCGATGCCCGCTACGGCGCACTCGGCGTGCTTCCCGAGGAGGGGGACGAGCTCGCCCAGTTCGTCAACACCGGCTTCGACGAGGAGACGGTCAAGGCCATCGGCCCGCTTCCGCACGGTCGCGGGATCCTCGGCCTGCTCATCAAGGATCCACACCCGCTGCGTCTGAGCGATCTCAACCAGCACCCGGCGTCATTCGGGTTCCCCGAGCACCACCCGCCGATGCGCACGTTCCTGGGTGTGCCGGTGCGTGTGCGTGACGAGGTCTTCGGCAACCTCTACCTGACCGAGAAACGCAACGGCCAGCCCTTCACCGCCGACGACGAGGACCTGGCGGTCGCGCTGGCCGCCGCGGCCGGGGTGGCGGTGGAGAACGCGAGACTGTACGGGGAGACCCAGCGGCGCCACGAGTGGATGCGCGCCGCCAGCCACCTGACGCCGCGTCTGATGGCAAACGACTCGGCGGGCTGGCAGCTGGTCGCCAGGGAGGCGCGCCGCGCGGCGGGTGCTGATCTCGCCGTCATTGCGCGGAATGCGCGCGCACCCAGGCTGCTCGCGGTGGCGACCCAGGATGAGGAGGGGGAAGCAGCGGCAGAGACCACGCCGGGTCCCGCCACCGGCGAGCGGCAGCCGGCCGGGATGCCGTGGGAGAGCCTGCGACTGAGGAACCTTTCTGAGGACGCCACGCTGTCGACGTTTGTATCGAGTCTCATCCCGGAGCAGGCGGACACTCCGGTTGCCGGCCGGCCGGCGCTGGTTGTACCACTGCGGCTGGCCAAGGACAGGTCGTGGGCGCTCATAGTCGTCGGCGATGTCGGGCAGCCACCGTTCACGCCGCTGGACCTTGAGCTGGCAGGCGTCTACGCCGACCAGGCCGCACTCGCGCTCGAACTCGCCACCGCCGCTCAGGACCGCCGACGTCTTGCGGTCTTCGAGGACCGCGACCGCATCGCCCGGGACCTGCACGACCTGGTGATCCAACGGCTGTTCGCCACCGGCCTCGGCCTTCAGGGACTGGTCCCCCACCTGCGGGGCGGCCCGGAGGCGAACCGGTTGGAGGGATACGTCGATGATCTCGATGCGACGATCCGAGACATCCGGTCAGCCATCTACTCACTGCATGCCAGTGACCGGTCTGGTGACCGAACCCACGGGCTGCTCGAGCATCTGCTCCAGGAGTCCGCCGAACCGCTCGGTATCCGGCCTCAGCTGAGCGTGGCCGGTCCCATCGACACCGTCGTCGACGCAGACCTGCGCGCAGACCTGCTCGCGGTGGTCCGCGAAGCCCTGTCCAACGTGGCCCGGCACGCCGGAGCTCACGTCGTCAAGGTCCGCGTCGAAGCCTCGGGCGAGGCCCTGCTGCTCACGGTCGACGACGACGGATCGGGTCTCCCGGCGGAGCCCGGGCGGCGCAGCGGCCTGTCGAACATGCAGCACCGAGCCCTTCGCCACGGGGGTGACGTCCAGCTCCAGGAGTCACCGCTGGGCGGTACGCGCGTCGTGTGGACGGCGAAGATCCGCTAGACCTGCCAATCCCGCCGCGACTCGCCCAGGTTGACCACGTCTGGTGCGGAGAGTGGTAAGGATATGACCGTGAGCGAGCGCACCCTCGGCGGGCGCGGCGAGAGCGGAGCGACCGGCAACCTCGTCCTGGCGACGGTCGCGTTCGGTGTCAACTTCTGGGCGTGGAACCTGATCTCCCCGCTGGCATCGAGCTACGCCGACCAGATGTCGCTGAGCAGCGCGAAGACCTCGGTGCTGGTCGCGATGCCGGTGCTGGTGGGATCTGTCGGGCGCATACCGGTGGGCGCGCTCACCGACAGATACGGCGGCCGGGCCATGTTCACCACGCTGTCCTTGATCACGATCGTCCCGGTCCTCGCCGTCGCGGTTGCGGGGAACAACGGCTCGTACCCCCTGTTGCTGCTCTTCGGCCTCTTCCTCGGCATCGCCGGAACGACGTTCGCAGTCGGCATCCCGTTCGTGAACGCGTGGCACGAGCCGGCTCGCCGGGGATTCGCGACCGGAGTGTTCGGGGCGGGGATGGGGGGCACCGCTCTGTCGGCCTTCTTCACCCCGCGCTTCGTTTCCTGGTTCGGCAACACGACCACGCACGTGATCATCGCGCTGGCCCTGCTCGCGACCGCCGGGATGGCGAGAACATTCATGCGGGACTCACCCCGCTGGCAGCCGAACACATCACCGGTGCTTCCCAAGCTGAACGCGGCTGCGCGGCTGCCCGTGACCTGGTCCATGTCGTTCCTGTACGCGATCACGTTCGGAGGCTTCGTCGCGTTCGCCACGTACCTGCCGACCTACCTGAAGACCGTTTACCACTTCTCCCAGACCGAGGCCGGGACTCGTACTGCCGGCTTCGCCCTCGCGGCCGTGGTCGCCCGTCCGCTGGGTGGCATCCTGTCGGACAGGATCCATCCCAAGCCGGTGGTGCTCGCCTCGCTGACCGGAGCCGCGGTGACGGCGATCGTCATCGCCACCCAGCCCGCCCCGGAGGTCCCGGCAGGGCTGGCCTTCCTCGCGATGGCGTTCACGTTGGGGATCGGCACCGGCGGAGTGTTCGCGTGGGTCGCGCTACGGGCTCCCGCCGAACGGGTCGGCGCGGTCACCGGCATCGTCGGCGCTGCCGGCGGGCTGGGTGGCTACTTTCCACCGCTGGTCATGGGAACGACGTACGACGAGGCCGGCAACGACTACACGGTCGGGCTCGTCCTGCTGTGCGTGACCGCCACCGCCGCCCTGCTCTTCACGGTCCTGCGCCTGTCGAACGTGGCCACGAGCGAACGGAGCGCATCATGACCGGCGACACAGGGCGGCGTCGGGCCGGCGTCGACGGACCGGTTGAAGACTTCCTGGTCGGCTCCAGACGCTTCTTCACCCGCACCGAGGTGTCCGACGACCTGCGGACGCTGCACCGGGTCGGCGGCCGCCAGGCGGATGACTTCTACCGGGATCGCTGGAGCCACGACAAGGTGGTGCGGTCGACCCACGGCGTCAACTGCACCGGTTCGTGCTCGTGGAAGGTGTACGTCAAGGACGGCATCATCACCTGGGAGTCCCAGCAGACCGACTACCCGTCGGTCGGCCCGGAGCGCCCGGAGTACGAACCACGGGGCTGTCCACGCGGCGCCGCGTTCTCCTGGTACACCTACTCCCCCACCCGGGTCCGCTATCCCTACATCCGGGGGGTGCTGCTCGAGATGTACCGCGAGGCCAAGGCCCGGATCGGTGACCCGGTGCTGGCGTGGGCCGACCTCGTGTCCGATCCCGAACGGTCGCGGCGCTACAAGGCGGCCCGCGGAAAGGGCGGGCTGGTGCGGACCAGCTGGGAGGAAGCCACCGAGCTGGTGGCAGCCGCCCACGTCTACACGATCAAGAGGTTCGGCCCCGACCGCATCGCCGGCTTCTCGCCGATCCCGGCGATGAGCATGGTCTCCCACGCGTCCGGTGCTCGCTTCATCTCGCTGATCGGCGGCTCGATGCTGTCGTTCTACGACTGGTACGCCGACCTGCCGGTGGCCTCGCCACAGATGTTCGGCGACCAGACCGACGTGCCGGAGTCCGGCGACTGGTGGGACGCCGGCTACCTGGTGATGTGGGGCTCGAACGTACCGGTCACCCGTACCCCGGACGCCCACTGGATGGCTGAAGCACGGTATCGCGGTCAGAAGGTGGTGGCGGTCTCCCCGGACTACGCCGACAACGTCAAGTTCGCCGACGAGTGGCTGGCAGCGCAGCCCGGCACAGACGGCGCCCTGGCTATGGCGATGGGCCATGTGATTCTGAAGGAGTTCTTCGTCGACCGCGCAGTGC
>JBKPNJ010000168.1:0-5908 GCA_046732575.1 Actinomycetota bacterium | reverse complement strand
GGCACGGCGCGCGCTCGCGCGCGCCCCGACCGTCGCCCGCAACCTCGGCCCGGCACGGCAGCCTTGACCCGTGACGCCTCAGGATGCCCAGAAGGAAGCGCCGCCGTCGGCACGTGAGCGGCACCGGGAGCTGTCGGAGCTGGTCGAGGACCATCGCTGGCGTTACTACGTCCTGGACCGGCCGACGGCATCCGATGCGGAGTTCGACAGGCTGATGGGCGAGCTCGAGCAGCTCGAGGCCGACTTCCCCGATCTGCGCACACCCAACTCTCCCACCCAGAAGGTCGGCGGGGCGGTCTCGACCGAGTTCACCCCGATCGAGCACCGCGAGCGGATGATGTCGCTGGACAACGCGTTCTCGCCTCAGGAGCTCCAGGCGTGGGCGCAGCGCCTCCATCGCGAGGGCGGGGACGGCGCGGAGTTCCTGTGCGAGCTCAAGGTGGACGGGCTGGCGATCAACCTCACCTACGAGCAGGGACGGTTGGTGAGGGCGGCCACTCGCGGCGACGGCCGCGTCGGCGAGGACGTGACGCCGAACGTCCGCACCATCCAAGGGGTTCCCGAGCGGCTGTCCGCCACCGACGCGCACGCGGTCCCCGAGATGGTGGAGGTGCGAGGGGAGGTCTTCTTTCCTGTCGCCGGCTTCGAGCGGCTCAACGAGCAGCTGGTCGCGTCGGGCAAGGCGCCGTTCTCCAACCCGCGCAACGCCGCCGCGGGTTCCCTGCGGCAGAAGAACCCCAAGGTCACCGCCTCGCGGCCGCTGCGGATGGTCTGCCACGGGCTCGGCGCGCGGGTCGGGTACGAGCCGGAGCGGCAGTCGGAGTCCTACGCTGCGCTGGCGGGGTGGGGACTGCCGGTCAGCGACCGGGCCAAGGTGGTCACCGATCTGGAGGGTGTTCAGGAGTTCATCGACTTCTACGCCGAGCACCGGCACGACGTGCTGCACGAGATCGACGGTGTCGTCGTCAAGGTCGACCAGGTGCCGCTGCAGCGCCGGCTCGGGTCGACGTCTCGTGCGCCACGCTGGGCGATCGCGTACAAGTACCCTCCCGAGGAGGTCAACACCAAGCTGCTCGACATCAGGGTCAATGTCGGGCGCACCGGCCGCGTCACCCCGTTCGGGGTGATGGAGCCGGTGCGGGTGGCCGGCTCGACGGTGGAGATGGCCACCCTGCACAACGCGTCGGAGGTCAAGCGCAAGGGTGTCCTGATCGGTGACACGGTGGTGCTGCGCAAGGCCGGGGACGTGATCCCGGAGATCATCGGACCGGTAGTGGACCTGCGGGACGGCACCGAGCGCGAGTTCGAGATGCCGACCCGATGTCCCTCGTGTGGGACCGCGCTGGCCCGGGAGAAGGAGGCCGACGCCGACATCAGGTGCCCCAACACCCGCTCCTGTCCGGCGCAGCTGCGTGAGCGGCTGTTCCACGTCGCCGGGCGCGGCGCCTTCGACATCGAGGTGCTGGGGTACGAGGCAGCCAACGCGCTGCTCGAGGCCGGGGTCGTGCAGGACGAGGGCGACGTCTTCGGCCTCGACGAGCAGGCGCTGCTCACCGTCCCGCTGTTCACCAGGAAGGACGGCACCCTGTCGGCGAACGGTGCGCGCCTGCTCGCCAACCTCGACGAGGCGAAGACCCGGCCGCTGTGGCGAGTCCTCGTGGCGCTCTCGATCCGCCACGTCGGCCCCACCGCGGCCGGGGCGCTGGCCGGCGCGTTCGGCTCCCTGGACCGGATCCAAGCCGCCACCGCCGAGGAGCTCGCGGCCGTCGACGGGGTGGCCCTGACGATCGCCGAGGCGATCCGCGACTGGTTCGCCGTCGACTGGCATCGCGCAGTGGTGGCGAAGTGGCGCGCTGCCGGCGTACGCATGGCCGACGACGCAAGAGACACCACACCTCGCACGCTCGACGGCCTCAGCATCGTGGTCACCGGATCGCTGGACGGCTACTCGCGCGACCAGGCCAAGGAGGCCATCACGGCGCGCGGCGGCAAGGCAACCAGCTCGGTGACCAAGAAGACCCACTTCGTGGTGGTCGGCGAGTCCCCCGGATCCAAGCTGGACAAGGCCGCGTCGCTGGGAGTGCCGGTCCTCGACGAAGCGGGCTTCACCGCCCTGCTCGAGGACGGACCGGAGGCCGCCCAACGGCGTGCGCGCGTGGCGGGGTGAGGGCGTGCCCCGCGAGCCGATCGAACCACCTGCTCGGTTGGACCGGCGCGGTCTGCCCCGACCCGATGAGCGCGCGCGGATGGTGATCCTGCTCCTGGGCGTCATGGTCGGGGCCCTGCTGCTGGCTTCGGTTCTCGGCTACGTCGTCTACCACGCGCTCACCGAGCAACCGCGGACCACCGTCGGCATCAGCGGCCAGGTGCGGGTCCAGCACACCGCGCCTGCGCCGTCGCTCGCCGCCGAGGTCGAGGGGTTCTGAGCACACCCCTAGGATGCCGACATGGCCGAGTCCCCTCTGGTCGCATCGCCTGCGATCACCCGCGAGGAGGTCGCCCACCTGGCACGGCTGGCGCGGATCGCGCTGACCGACGCCGAGCTGGACCACCTGGCTCCTCAGCTGGCCGTGATCCTGGAGTCGGTCGCCGCGGTGAGCGCGGTCACCGCTGAGGACATCCCCCCGACGTCCCATCCGATACCGCTGGTGAACTCCTTCCGACCGGACGAGGTGCGCCCGGGACTCACCCCCGAGCAGGCACTCGCCGCCGCACCGGCGTCGGAGCGCCAGCGCTTCTCGGTGCCGCGGATCCTGTCGCAGGAGCCCTGATGAGCGACCTGACTCATCGGTCGGCTGCCGAGCTCGCCGCCGACCTCGGCGCGGGCTCGGTGTCATCCGCTGAGATCACCGAGGCGTGCCTCGACCGCATCGAGGCCGTCGACGGTGCGGTGCACGCCTTCCTGCACGTCGACCGGCGTGGGGCCCGGGAGGTCGCGAGCCGGGCGGATGCCCGACGCGCCGCCGGACAGCCCGCCTCGGCGCTCGACGGCGTGCCCATCGCGGTCAAGGACGTCGTCGTGACCAGAGGGCTCCCCACCACCTGCGGATCCCGGATCCTGCAGGGCTGGATCCCGCCGTACGACGCCACAGTCGCGACCCGGATCAAGTCGGCCGGGATGCCGATCCTGGGAAAGACAAACATGGACGAGTTCGCGATGGGCTCCTCGACCGAGCACTCGGCGTTCGGGCCGTCGCACAACCCCTGGGACCTCGACCGGGTGCCGGGCGGCTCGGGAGGGGGGTCGTCCGCGGCGGTCGCGGCCTTCGAGACACCGCTGGCCATCGGCACGGACACCGGCGGCTCGATCAGGCAGCCGGCCGCCGTCACAGGGACCGTCGGCGTGAAGCCGACCTACGGAGGAGTCTCGCGCTATGGGCTGATCGCGCTCGCCAGCAGCCTGGACCAGGCCGGCCCGTGCGCCCGGTCGGTCCTGGACGCGGCGCTGCTGCACGAGGTGATAGGCGGTCACGACCCACTCGACTCGACCAGCACCGACGCGCCGACACCCTCCGTCGTCGCCGCCGCGCGCCGGGCGGACGTGGCCGCGATGCGCATCGGCGTGGTCAAGGAGCTGGGCGGCGAGGGATATCAGGCCGGCGTGCGGAGCCGGTTCGAGGAGTCGGTCCAGCTACTGGTGGACGCCGGCGCCGAGGTGGTGGAGGTCTCGTGCCCTCACTTCGAGTACGCCCTGGCGGCCTACTACCTCATCCTGCCGAGCGAGGCATCGAGCAACCTGGCGAAGTTCGACGCGATGCGCTACGGGCTGCGCGTCCTCCCCGAGGGCGTCGCGGACCCGAGCGCGGAGGAGGTGATGGCCGCGACGCGGGAGTCCGGCTTCGGCGAGGAGGTCAAGCGCCGGATCATCCTCGGCACGTACGCCCTTTCCAGCGGCTATTACGAGGCGTACTACGGACAGGCCCAGAAGGTCCGGACGCTCATCACCAGGGACTTCACCGCGGCGTTCGAGGAGGCCGACGTCCTTGCCTCACCGACCGCACCGACGACCGCCTTCCGGATCGGTGAGAAGCTCGACGACCCGCTGGCGATGTATCTCAACGACATCGCGACGATCCCGGCGAACCTGGCGGGAGTCCCGGGCCTGTCGCTGCCGTCCGGAGTCGCCGACGAGGACGGTCTGCCGACCGGTATCCAGTTCCTCGCGCCGGCCCTGGCCGAGGAACGGCTCTACGCCGCCGGTGCCGCGCTCGAGGCCATGCTGCGCGAGCGGTGGGGAGGTCCGTTGCTGGACCAGGCTCCGGCCCTCGAGGTCTCGGCATGACTGCGGCCACCCTGCTCTCCTATGAGGAGGCGACCGAGCGGTTCGACCCGGTGCTCGGCCTGGAGGTACATGTCGAGCTCAACACCGCGTCGAAGATGTTCTGCGGTTGCAGCACCGTGTTCGGCGCACCTCCCAACAGCCAGGTGTGCCCGGTCTGCCTGGGGCTTCCCGGAGCGTTACCCGTGCTCAACGCCACGGCGGTGGAATCCGCGGTCCGGATCGGCCTGGCGTTGAACTGCACCATCGCCTCGTGGTGCCGGTTCGCCCGCAAGAACTACTTCTATCCGGACATGCCGAAGAACTTCCAGACCTCGCAGTACGACGAGCCGATCGCCTACGACGGCTTCACCGACGTGCTCGTCGCCGGAGAGAGCGTCCGCATCGGGATCGAGCGCGCGCACATGGAGGAGGACACCGGCAAGTCGATGCACGTCGGCGGAGCCACCGGACGGATCCACGGCGCCGACCACTCACTCGTCGACTACAACCGGGCCGGGATCCCGCTGATCGAGGTCGTCACCAAGCCGATCGAGGGCGCCGGCACCCGAGCCCCGGAGGTGGCGAGGGCTTACGTCGCCCATCTGCGCGAGCTGCTGCTCGCCCTCGGCGTCTCCGACGTGCGCATGGAGCAGGGCTCGCTGCGCTGCGACGTGAACCTCTCGCTGCGTCCGAACCCTTCGGCACCGCTTGGCACCCGTACCGAGACCAAGAACGTCAACTCGCTGCGCTCGGTGGAGCGGGCTGTCCGCTACGAGATCCAACGGCAGTCGGCCCTGCTGGCGGAGGGAGCACGCATCCGTCAGGAGACCCGACACTGGCACGAGGACACCGGGATCACCACGCCGGGACGCAGCAAGGAGGAGGCGGAGGACTACCGCTACTTCCCCGAGCCGGACCTGGTGCCGATCGCGCCCGCCGACGACTGGGTCGAGACGCTGCGTTCCTCGCTCTCGGAGCCGCCCAGCCAGCGGCGGGCCCGGCTGGCCGCCGAGTGGCGGTTCAGTGAGCTGGAGATGCGCGACGTGATCGGTGCCGGTGCGCTCACCCTCGTCGAGCAGACGGTGGCCGCCGGCGCGTCCGCCCAGGCGGCCAAGAAGTGGTGGCTGTCGGAGATGGCCCGTCGTGCCAACGAGCAGGGCGTCGACATCGTCGACCTCCCGGTGACACCGGCGCAGGTGGCCGAGGTCCAGGGACTCGTCGACGCCGGCCGGATCAACGACAAGCTCGCCCGTGAGGTCTTCGATGCGGTGCTGGCCGGAGAGGGGTCCCCGGAGGAGGTGGTCGCCTCGCGCGGCCTCGAGATCGTGTCGGACGACGCGTCCCTGGGTGCCGCGGTCGACCGGGCGATCGAGGCGAATCCCGACGTCGTGGAGAAGATCAGGGCCGGCAAGCTCGCGGCGGCGGGCGCACTCATCGGCGCGGTGATGAAGGAGATGCGTGGGCAGGCCGACGCCGGCAGGGTGCGCGCACTGATCCTCGACAAGCTGACGTAGCCGTGGCCGAGGTCACGGGCTCATACTCCGCCGACATCCTCCTGGAGGGCGCCGGCGTCAAGGGCATCGCACTCGTGGGCGCCGCCCTCGAGCTCAGCCGGAGGGGGTATCGCTTCCAGCGGGTCGCCGGTAC
>JBKPNJ010000167.1:0-7170 GCA_046732575.1 Actinomycetota bacterium | reverse complement strand
CCGTAGATCCGCTCGACTCCCCAGTCGAGGAGGCGGTTGAGCATGAAGCTGGCGACGTTGTCGGACATCGCGGTCCTTTCCTTGTTCTCGCTCAGGGCCGTACCCCCAGGGCGAAGCGACGCGCGCCACTTCGTCGCCCGCCTGACAGAAGCTCAGCCGCGCTGGGTAGCCCCGCTTCGATGACCGTGCAGGACCGTGGACGGATCGCGGACGGGGCGCTCCCGGCGCCCGCTCGCGAGCGCACACTCGTGCTGGAGGAGGACCGCGCGCTGTGCGAGGTGGTCGTGCCCGGGCTCGCGCGCCAGGCGCAGCGCGCCTCCATGGCCGGGGTCGTCCGTCGCCGGGTCGGCTCGTGGGACGCCGCGCGGGATTCGGGCCTCGCGCGGGGCGGCTTCGGGCTGCTGGTGCTCGACGGCGTGCTCATCCGGCGGGTCGGCGTCGAGGGCCGCTTCGGCGCGGAGCTGCTGTCCACCGGCGACCTCCTGCGCCCGTGGCAGCACGACGGCGAGGCGGGCGCGCTCCCCTTCGAGATGGCGTGGCGGATCGTGGCGCCGCTGCGGCTCGCGGTGCTGGACCGCAGCTGGGTGATGCGCATGGCGGCGTTCCCCGACGTCGCGGCGGAGCTGACGGGCCGCGCGCTCGAGCGTTCGCGGCGCCTCGCGACGCTGATGGCGATCGCGCAGCAGCCGCGCCTGGATCAGCGGGTGTGGCTGCTGTTCTGGGAGCTCGCCGATCGCCACGGCAGGGTCCACCGCGACGGGGTGCACCTCGACCTGCGGCTCACGCACGAGGTGATCAGCCACCTCGTGGCCGCGCGGCGGCCGTCGGTCTCGACGGCGCTGAGCAAGCTGGCCGGGCGCGGCATCCTCCGACGCGAGGGCGGCGGCTGGATCCTCACCGGGCCTCCGCCCCCCGAGGCTCCCGGCGAGGACGTCGCGCTGCCGGGCCACGAGCGGGCCGGGCTGGCCGACGGGTAGACGGTGCCCGACGCCATCGTGATCGGTGCCGGGCCCAACGGCCTGGTCGGGGCCAACGTCCTGGCCGATCACGGCTGGACGGTCGAGGTCCTCGAGGCGGAGCCGGACCCGGGCGGCGCCGTGCGCAGCGGCGCGCTCACGCTGCCCGGCTTCGTCCACGACCGCTTCAGCTCGTTCTACCCGCTGGCGGCGGCCTCGCCGGCGATCGCGGCGCTGGACCTGGAGGCATACGGCCTGCGCTGGCGGCGCCATCCGATCCCGGTCGCGCACCCGCGCCGCGACGGCTCGGCGGCCTACATCGCCACCGATCCGGAGGAGACCGCCGCGTGCATGGAGTCCTTCGCCCCCGGGGACGGCGCGGCCTGGCGGCGGCTGATGGCGCGCTGGGACCTGGTCGGCGAGCACGTGATCGCCGCGTTGTTCACCCCGTTCCCTCCCCTCCGGGCGGGGGCCGCGATGATGCGGCGGCTCGGGTACCGGGGCCTCGTCGACTTCGCCCGCTTCGGGCTGCTGCCCGTGCGGCGCCTGGCGGACGAGGAGTTCACGGGCGACGGTGGCCCCCGGATGATCGCCGGCAACGCCCTGCACGCGGACTTCAGCCCGGAGCAGCCGGGCTCGGCGATGTTCGGCTGGGTGCTCTGCGGCCTGGCGCAGACCGTGGGCTTCCCGATCCCCGAGGGCGGCAGCGGCGAGCTAACGCAGGCGCTGGTGCGGCGGCTGCTGTCCCGCGGCGGCCGCCTGCGGTGCGACGCGCGCGTGATCTCGATCGAGGTGCGGCGAGGGCGTGCCGTCGGCGTGCGGACCGCCGACGGCGACGCCGTCAGCGCCCGCCGCGCCGTGCTCGCGGACGTCGGCGCGCCCCAGCTCTACCTGGAGCTCCTCGATCGCGCCCATGTGCCTCCCGCCGTGCTGCGCGCGATCGACCGCTTCGAGTGGGACTTCTCGACCTTCAAGGTGGACTTCGCTCTCGACGGGCCGATCCCATGGCTGCATCCCGAGACCGCACGGGCCGGCACCGTCCATCTCGCGGAGGGCCTCGACGCGCTCACGCGCGCGACGACGTCGATCACGCTGCGGGAGATCCCCGCCGAGCCCTTCCTCGTCTCGGGGCAGTACGCCGTCGCCGACGCCACCCGGATGCCGCCCGGGAAGGAGGTCTACTGGGCCTACACGCACGTGCCGCGGCGGGTCGAGCGCGATGCCGGCCCCGGACGGCTCTCGGGTCGCTGGCACGAGGCGTC
Organism: Actinomycetota bacterium; assembly: GCA_046732575.1. Classification (GTDB taxonomy): domain Bacteria; phylum Actinomycetota; class Actinomycetes; order Propionibacteriales; family Nocardioidaceae; genus JBKPNJ01. The sequence goes on along the minus strand of JBKPNJ010000167.1, from coordinate 4,952 downwards.
GGAGCGCGAACGGTTCGCAGACCGTCTCGCCGACCAGGTGGAGGCGGTCGCCCCGGGCTTCCGCTCGCGGGTGCTGGCCCGGCACGTCACGACGCCGCAGGACCTCGAGGACGCGGACGCCAACCTCGTGGGCGGCGCGCTCAACGGCGGCACCGCGCAACTGCACCAGGAGATGATCTTCCGGCCCGTCCCCGGGCTCGGGCGCAACGAGACGCCCGTCGCCGGCCTGTACCTGGCGTCGGCATCCGCGTACCCGAGCGGTGGCGTGCACGGCGCCTGTGGCGCCAACGCGGCACGATCCGCGCTGCGCCAGCGGGGCATCCTGGCCCGCGGGTCGGCCGCGGGCACGGCGGCCCTCACGGGCCGGCCGTGACCGGATCGTCCTCCGGCTGACAGTTCTCGTTATGGGGGACCTCGCGCCGGGAAGAGGGGCGCCGTGCGGGCTCCGCCACTTCTTCGCCAGCTCACCAGCGACCGCCACGGGCTCGCGGCGGCCGCGAAGTCGACGCGCTCGGAGCGCCTGGCGCCGCGCACCGCGAGCGCGGACAGAGTCGTCAAGTCCGTCTGCCCGTTCTGCGCCGTCGGCTGCGGGCAGTCCGTCTACGTCAAGGACGAGCAGGTCGTCCAGATCGAGGGCGACAAGGAATCACCGATCTCGCGCGGGCGCCTGTGCGCGCGCGGGTCGTCGTCGCTGAGCCTCGTGACGAGCCCGACGCGGGTCACGAAGGTGCGCTACCGGCGGCCGGGTGCGCCCGACTGGGAGGACCTCGAGCTCGACGAGGCGATGGACATGATCGCCGACCGCGTGATCGACACGCGGCGGCGCACGTGGGAGGACACGAACGGCGACGGGGCGGCGCTGCACCGCACGCGCGGGTTCGCCCATCTCGGCGGCGCCACGCTCGACAACGAGGAGAACTATCTGATCAAGAAGGCCTTCTCCGCGCTCGGTGCGGTGCAGATCGAGAACCAGGCCCGCATATGACACTCCTCGACGGTCCCCGGTCTGGGGACCTCGTTCGGGCGCGGCGGCGCCACCACGTTCCAGCAGGACCTCCAGAACGCGGACTGCATCGTGATCGAGGGCTCGAACATGGCCGAGTGTCATCCCGTCGGGTTCCAGTGGGTCGTCGAGGCGCGCAAGCGGGGGGCGCGCGTGATCCACGTCGACCCGCGCTTCACGCGCACGAGCGCGCTCGCCGACACCCACGTCGCCCTGCGCACCGGCACGGACATCGCCTGGCTCGGCGGCCTCATCAACTATGTGCTTCAGCACGGGCGCGAGTTCCGGGAGTACGTCGTGAAGTACACGAACGCCGCGACCGTGCTGTCGGAGGACTACGCCGGCACCGAGGAGCTCGACGGCGTCTTCTCCGGGCTCCAGGACGGCACCTACGACGTCTCGAGCTGGCGCTACGAGGGGATGGAGCCTCCGCCCGCGGCGGGCGAGCGCGGGCAGGTGGTGGGTGAGAAGTCCCACGGTGCGCACGGCGCCGCGCTGCAGGGCGGCGAGCCGCCGGAGGTCGACCCGACGCTGGAGCATCCGCGCTGCGTCTTCCAGGTCCTCAAGCGCCACTTCGCGCGCTACACGCCCGAGGTCGTCGAGGAGATCTGCGGCGTCCCCCGCGCACAGTTCCTGGAGGTGGCGGAGACGCTGTGCGCGAACTCCGGCCGCGAGCGCACGACGGCCTTCGTCTACTCCGTCGGCTGGACGCACCGCACGACCGGCGTGCAGTACATCCGCGCCGCCTCGATCCTGCAGCTGCTGCTCGGCAACATCGGGCGCCCCGGCGGCGGCATCCTCGCCCTCCGTGGCCACGCGTCGATCCAGGGCTCGACCGACATCCCGACGCTCTACAACATCCTTCCGGGCTACCTCCCGATGCCGCACGCCGGCGCAGACGACACGCTCGAGAAGTGGGTCTCCAACAACACGTCGCCCGGCGGCTACTGGGGCAACTTCCGGGACTACGCCGTCTCGCTGCTGAAGGCGTGGTGGGGCGACGCGGCGACCGAGGCGAATGACTTCTGCCTCGGCCACATGCCGCGCATCGACGGCGACCACTCGATCTATCCGACCGTGCTGGGCATGCGCGACGGGGAGGTCGAGGGCTTCTTCGTCATGGGCGAGAACCCGGCGGTCGGCTCGAGCAACGCGAAGCTGCACCGGCTCGCGATGGCGAACCTCAAGTGGCTCGTGGTGCGCGACTTCCAGATGATCGAGTCGGCGACGTTCTGGAAGGACGGGCCGGAGGTCGAGACGGGCGAGCTGCGCCCGCGGGACTGCGAGACGGAGATCTTCTTCCTCCCGGCCGCCGCGCACACCGAGAAGGACGGCTCGTTCACGAACACGCAGCGGCTGCTGCAGTGGCACCACAAGGCCGTCGAGCCGCCCGGCGACTGCCGCAGCGAGCTGTGGTTCATGTTCCACCTCACCCGCCGCATCCGCGAGAAGCTCGCCGGCTCCGGCGACCCGCGCGACCGCGCGATCCTCGACCTGATCTGGGACTACCCGACCAAGGGCGCGCAGGAGGAGCCCGACGCCGAGGCCGTGCTGCGCGAGATCTCCGGCTTCGAGTGGCGCGGCGGGGCCGTGCCCGGCTACACGTCGCTGAAGGGCGACGGCTCGACCGCCTGCGGCTGCTGGATCTACTCGGGGGTGTACGCCGACGAGGTCAACCAGGCCGCCCGACGCAAGCCGCGCGCGCAGCAGGACTGGGTCGCGGCGGAATGGGCATGGGCGTGGCCGATGAACCGCCGCATCCTCTACAACCGCGCCTCCGCCGACCCGGACGGGCGCCCGTGGTCGGAGCGCAAGCGCTACCTGTGGTGGGACGCGGACGAGGGGAAGTGGGCGGGCCCGGACGTGCCCGACTTCAAGGTCGACAAGGCGCCGGACTACGTGCCAGGCGACGACGCCAAGGCGGAGATGGCGCTGCGCGGAGACGAGCCGTTCATCATGCAGCCGGACGGCAAGGGCTGGCTGTACGCACCCAGCGGCCTCACCGACGGGCCGCTGCCGACGCACTACGAGCCACACGAGTCGCCGGTCGGGAACGCGCTCTACGGCTGCCGCGCGAGCCCCACGCGCCAGACCTTCGAGCGCGACGACAACCGCTACAACCCGGCCGGGTCCCCGGTCTACCCGTACGTCCTGACGACGTACCGGATCGCCGAGCACCACACCGCCGGGGGCATGTCGCGCTTCCTCCCCTACCTGTCCGAGCTGGCCCCCGATCCCTTCGTCGAGGTCTCGCCCGAGCTGGCCGCCGAACGCGGCCTGGAGCACAACGGGTGGGCGACAATCGTGACGGAGCGCACGGCGGTCGAGGCGCGGGTGATGGTGACCGAGCGGATCCGCCCGCTGACCGTGCAGGGCCGGCGGCTGCATCAGGTCGGGCTGCCCTACCACTGGGGCGGCAACGGGCTGGCGACCGGGGACGCGGCCAACGACCTGCTCCCGCTCGTGCTCGACTCCAACGTCCACATCAGCGAGTTCAAGAGCGCGACCTGCGACGTGCGCGCCGGCCGGCGGCCGCGCGGGCCTGCGCTGCTCGCACTCGTCGGCGACTACCGGGCGAGGGCGGCGCGGTGAGCGGGGCGGCGCTCGAGGTCCGGACCTACGGCGGCGCGGCGCGTGAGCGCGTCGGCTTCTTCACCGACACCAGCGTGTGCATCGGCTGCAAGGCCTGCGAGGTCGCCTGCAAGGAGTGGAACCAGGTGCCCGAGGACGGCCTGGATCACACGGGCATGTCGATGGACAACACGCGCGGACTCGGCGCCGACACCTGGCGCCATGTCGCCTTCGTCGAGCAGCGGCTGCCGGTCGACGCCGCCGACGGCATCCACGACTCGCTGGTCAAGCACGCTGCGCGCCAGGAGCTCGCCGAAGAGCTCGGGGAGATGCGCTGGCTGATGTCCTCCGACGTCTGCAAGCACTGCACGCACGCGGCGTGCCTCGAGGTCTGCCCCACCGGCGCGCTGTTCCGCACCGAGTTCGAGACGGTGGTCGTGCAGGAGGACGTCTGCAACGGCTGCGGCTACTGCGTGCCGGCCTGTCCCTTCGGGGTGCTCGACAAGCGCGAGGACGACGGGCGCGTCTTCAAGTGCACGCTCTGCTACGACCGGCTCCAGGACGACCAGGAGCCGGCCTGCGCGCAGGCCTGCCCCACCGATTCGATCCAGTTCGGTCCGCTCGACGAGCTGCGCGCCCGGGCGCGCGATCGCGTGGAGGCGCTGCACGAGGCGGGCGAGCAGAGCGCGCGCCTCTACCTGGCCGACGAGGACGACGGCATCGGCGGCGCGGGCGCGTTCTTCCTGCTGCTCGACGACCCCGAGGTCTACGGGCTGCCGCCGGACCCGGTCGACACCACGCGCGATCTGGGCACCACCTGGCGCTCCACGCTGCTGGCCGCGGGCGTGCTGCTGGCCGGCGTGGCCGGGGCATCGCTGGGGCGGCGGAGATGAGCGAGCCGCGTTCCTACTACGGCGAGCCGGTCCTTGCCGCGCCCGTGTGGAAGCCCCAGATCCCGATCTACTTCTTCACCGGCGGGATCGCCGGGGCCGCGGCGCCGCTCACGCTCGCCGCGGAGCTCGGCGGCAACCGGGTGCTGGCGCGGCGCGCCGCGGCGATCGCGCTCGCGGGCGCGGCCATCAGCCCCGTGCTGCTCATCAGCGACCTCGGCCGGCCGGAGCGCTTCCTGAACATGCTGCGCCTGTTCAAGGTGACCTCGCCGATGAGCGTCGGGTCGTGGGTGCTCACGGGCTTCGGCGCGGCCGCCACCGTGAGCGCCGCGCGTGAGCTGCTCGGCGTCCTGCCGCGCGCCGGGCGGGGGGCGGAGGTCGCGGGCGCGGCCCTCGGGCCGCTGCTCGCCACGTACACCGCCGCACTGATCGCCCAGACCGCGGTGCCGGTGTGGCACGAGGCGCGGCGGGAGCTGCCGTTTGTGTTC
>JBKPNJ010000166.1:0-13396 GCA_046732575.1 Actinomycetota bacterium | reverse complement strand
AGGTTGCGCTCCTCCAGACTTGCCGACGGCTGACCGCCGGTCCCGGTCAGTTCGGTGCGCGTGCCTGCCGAGCCGCGGAGGTGGAACTCCGCCATCGGCCGCGACCCGGTGAGTTGTGACGGTCGATCACATTGCCTATCGGCTTCAACGCAGCACGTCCGGCCTATCCACGAGTGGGCCCGGCGGCCGGCTGCATCCATCCCTCTCAGGCAAAGGCCGAGGTCGAAGGTGCGGCGACCGCCGAAAGCCTTGGCTCAGCCGCCCTGGTGGCCGGTGTCTGGCTGACAGAAGAGCAGGGGGTGCAGCTTCCAGCGTTTGACCATCCTTGACTTAGAGGACATCGCGATATATCTTTACTGTCCTAGAATGGAACGGCTAACGTGGCCGCACCACCAAGGAGGACCGGCTTGAACGACGAACAATCGCCAGCAGCGAGCCCGTGGGAACCGGAACGACAAGACACGACCATCAATGGCGGAAGTCCCCGCAGTCGTCGGACGGCGACCCGTGGCGAGAGCCGAGAACCGATCAGCGGCCGCCGACGCAGTCGCAGATCAGAAAGCCGTGGGGAGCGCTCAGCCGAACGCCACGTTCACCGCCCGCGCCGCGGCGGCCGTCGTGATCGGGCGCAACGGGGAGATGTACGCGCGGCAGTGCTTGTCCTGCTCGGTGACCAGCCCATGCACGGGTACCAGCTCATGCACGCCATCGCCGAGCGCACGGAGGGCGCCTGGCGTCCAAGCCCGGGCGCGATCTACCCGACCATCGGGCAACTCGAAGCGGAGAACCTTGTCTCGGTGGTCGCAGATGCGGGTCGCAAGCTCGTCACCCTCACCGAGGCCGGTAGGGAGTACCTGCGGGCCAACCAGGCCACCATGGCTGATCCGTTCTCGGCGATCACCGCACAAGCCGGCGGCGGACGCGATCTGCGTGGCTCAGTCGAAGAGGTCTACGCCGCCGCCCGTGCTGTCGGTAAGGCCGGGAGCGACGACCAGATCGCGATGGCACAGCACGTTCTTGCCGAGGCCCGGCGATCCCTGTACCTGATCCTCGCCGACGTACCGATCACATCTCCCGGAGCTGCGCCGCACAAGTCCTCCACACCTGCTTGACGGGACCCTCCCGGCGGAACAGGTCCGCAGTTGCCGGCAGCAGATGCGAGAAGCGATCGTTGAGCGTCCGCCGCCACGGCCTAGACTCACCGCAGCGATGCAGAACCGGAAATCGATGCGGGTCCACCACGGTCCTCGCCTCATTGTGTCAGGTAGACCTGGCCTCCACGTCGCCAGTGAGCCGCCAGGCTTGCCGTGGCGGAGGCTCAGGATTTGGCCCAGGAGTAGGAGACCGCCAGCGTCGCATCTAGTGCCGTCCCTCCATCCTCAAGGAGAACGCCATGAGTGACATCAACCGACTGTCCGAACGCCTCGATGCCGGTCCGGTGATCTGTGCCGAGGGCTTCTTGTTCGAGCTCGAGCGGCGTGGCTACCTCAGCGCCGGTGAATTCGTTCCAGAGGTCGCACTGGAGTACCCCGAAGCGCTCAGAGCGTTGCATGTCGACTTCCAGCGCGCCGGCTCCGACATCGTCGAGGCATTCACCTATAACGGGCACCGCGAGAAGATGAGGGTGATCGGCAAGGAAGACTTGCTGGAGCCACTGAACCGGGCAGCGCTGCAGATCGCCCGAGGGGTTGCAGACGCCCGACCCGGTGACCTGATGGCCGGCAACATCTCGAACACCAATATCTGGGACCCGGCGGATCGAGAGCGGCAGACCGACGTTCGGCGGATGTTCGAGGAGATGGTGGGCTGGGCCGTCGAGGGCGGCGCCGACATGATCATCGGCGAGACGTTCTACTACGCAGGGGAGGCCCTCGCCGCACTCGAGGTGGCAAAGTCGACCGGGCTGCCTGTCGTTCTCACCGTTGCACCGATGGCGCTGAACGAGATGGCCGACGGCGTCGGGATCGTCGAAACCTGTCAACGGCTTGAACAGGGTGGTGCCGACGTCGTGGGCATGAATTGCTTCCGCGGACCCGAGACCATGTTGCCGTGGCTGCGTGAGATCCGGGCAGCGGTCTCGTGCCATGTCGGTGCGCTGCCGATTCCCTATCGGACAACCACCGCCGAACCGACATTCTTCAACCTCACCGACGATCGCGCCCGCGTGCCGTCGCCGCACGGCCGGACGTTCCCCACCGCTCTGGACCCGTTGTACGCGAACCGCTACGAAGTAGGTGCCTTCGCGACTGAAGCAGCAAGCCTCGGAATCAGCTACCTAGGTGTGTGTTGCGGTGCCTCGCCGATGCTGATCCGCCAGGTGGCCGAGGCGGTCGGACGCACCACCGAGGCCAGCAGGTTCTCGGAGAGGATGCAGAACCACTTCATGTACGGCGACAATGAACGGCTTCCAGAGCACATCGTGTCACTCGGCGATCGGGCCTGACCGGGTTCACGAGGGGACGAACCGGTTCAGGCGTCCCCACCGCCTCGACTCAACCGAGTGCCATGCCCTCTGGGGCGTTCGATGCCGCCGGATCGGGCAGTCGCAGCATTCGGAAGGAGACAAACATGCCGATGAGGCCAGCGGCGAGCGGTATCAACATGGCGACCTGCAGGGCGAGCGGCCGGGTATCGGTGTTGATTCGGATGATCTCGGCTTGTACGTCCTGAGGTTGGCCGGCGAGCTGTTCGGCCAGGGCGGAGTTGGTCATCACTTCCGCATCATGCTCGAGAGCGGTCGAGACCTGCTGCTGCTGCTCGGGAGCTAGCACGGTGCTGTCCTCCGCCATCTGCGTGAAGGCGACAGACAAGGTGGCCAGCATGATCGCGCCGGCGAATGCCAGCCCGAACGAGAGCCCGAACGAGCCGGCCGCCGAGTTGACACCGGCGGCCTCGCTGACGCGGTCCTCGGTGATGGGCGAAAGGGTGTAGTTGTTCAGCTGGGAGACCAGGAGCCCCAAACCCAGTCCGGCGATGACCAACGGGATCACGAGGTACCAGCCGGAGGTCGCCCGGGGGACGATGGGCACAAGCACGAGCGCCCCAGCTGTCAGAAGCACAAACCCCAGTCGGATAACGCTCGCGGGGCGCCGATTCACAGCCCGCTTCCCCGCGATCAATGCCATCGCGAACATGCTGAGCGACAGCGGCGCCAGCGACAGGCCCGCCTGCATCGCGTTGTACTCCAGCACCATCTGCAGGTAGATCGGCAGAGCGATCATCATGCCGCCCAGAGCGATCTGCTGCAGCATCTGCCCGGAGATCCCGTACCGGAACAACGTGGACTGAAAGAGGTCCGGATCGAGCAGCGTCGGCTTCCCCTCGCGCTTGCGCCGCTTGAGCCAGAACACCAGCGAGCCCAACGCGACCGCACCGACGGCCAGCAGAGCGCCGACGGACTCGCCACCCTCCTGCCACACCAGGATGCCGAGAACGACACCACCCATCCCCGCCACCGACAGGACCGCGCCGACCGGGTCAACCTCCCGGGCACCTTCATACGGGACGTCCTGGACCAGCTTGATGCCGGAAAGCACGATAGCGATGACCACGACCTCGAGGCCGAACGCGACACGCCACGACAGGTAGGTGGTGATGAAGCCACCAAGCAACGGTCCGACCGCCGCGGCGATGGCGGCCGCGGCCCCGACAAAGGCGTACACCTTCTTCTGCGCGGCGCCCTCGAAGTTTCCGTGAATCAGTGACTGCATGCTCGGCAGCAGGAGCGAAGCCCCGAGCCCGCCCACGATGGCCCAGAAGATGATGATCGCAGTGATGCCCTGCGCCAGCGTCATCGCCAGAGCACCGACCGCATACGCCAGCAGACCAAGGACGTACGCCCGCTTGCGCCCGATCAGATCCCCGACCTTGCTACCGATGAGGATGAACGACGCGGATACCAGCGCCTCCAGCGCGATGGCCGACTGGACACTGCTGACGGTCGTGTCGATGTCGTGGACCACCGCGGAGATGGACACGTTCATCAACGATGTGTCGACGACCAGAACGAACATGGCCATCGACAACAGGATCGCCAGGCGCATATTCAACGGCGCCTCAGCGACACTCGGGCCGGCCTCCTCGGTCATCCCAGGCCTGCCAGCTCACGCATCGGCCTATTCGCCGCCACGGCGTTCAGCGGCGGCAGCGCCCGCAAGTGGGACGGGCGTCGACGGGAAGGGCGGGCCGCCGGCCGCGCCGACAAGCATCGGGCCTGTCTCGCGCCCGGGATGTCCGTCGGGACCAATAGCGCCGCTGCCTGCGCCGGAACGGGGATGACGTTGCTACGTTCCACTGGCCCACCTCCTTGGTGGTCACGGCCGACAGGCAGCTGAGGCATCCGATGATGCGCGGCTAAAGTGCTCGACGGCGCCCTGTCGCGTGCTCCCATCAGTGGACGGCGCCTACCGGTGACGGCACTTGACGTGCCCGCGCGTGCACGGGCCTGTACCCGGCGCGGCACGCTACTTCCGAGCCAGTGGCGACGCGCAGGTGCTGCTGCCGACCGGTGTCGTCGTTGTCCCTGCCGAAGTCGATTGGACCACTCCGACAGTCCCGCTCCGCCGTTCCGGCGACATCACCCGCTCCGGGTGACCCAGGACGGCGTCCTAGACCGACTCGCGCGCTCAAGCCCGGCCACGTACCGATGTGACGCGCTGCTCGCGGCTGTCGACAACCGCCTTGACCCCGCGGGGCCACCGGCGGCAGGCCCGCATCAGGGCACGAGCGCTGAGAGACCACTACGCTCTGGTCGCCGGGTTGGGTGGGCTCCCGGTCGCGGCGCGCCTGTGTCGGCGGAGGACCAGGAAGATGACTGCGATCACGACGGTGGTCACCAAGCCGGAGATCACCACCGATGCCAGCGGGAACTCTGCCAACGCGCGTCCGACGGCGTAGGCGAGCACGCACGTGTAGACGCTCCACAGCAGCCCGCTCACTGCAGACCACGGCAGAAACCGCCGGTAACGCATCGTGGAGACGCCCATCGTGGCGTTCACCACGAAGCGCAGGCCAGGAACATACCGGCCTCCGACGATGAGAAGTGGCGCGCTCGAGTCCATGAACGCGAGCGTTTGTCGCACATTGTTGTTCGCCCGTGCACGCTCGAGCTGCGGCTCGATCCTTCGCGAGGACCGGCGCGCGATCCAGAAGAGAGCCGAGTCGCCGATCAGCGCTCCCAGGAACCCCATCACGATGACCGGCGTGAGCTCCAGCAAGCCCTGCGCAGCGGCGGTGGACGCGGCATTCAGGGTCGTCTCTCCGGGAAAGATCGGGGCCACGCCATCCAAGGCGACCAGAAGGAACACGGTCACGTACGACCGCCCCGGGCTGTTCACGTCGACGATGTCGATGCCGTCGCCGTTCGCGACGTAAATGACAGCCAGCACCATGCAGACCAGCACGGCGATTGAGGCGAGTACCGCCCACGTCTTCCGGCGCCGGGACAACCCGCCCCACGATTGCCCAAGCGTGCTCCGGGTGCTCACGCGAACGCGGCGACACAGTCGCTGTCTTGCATCACCACGTGAGCATGCCGCTCACAGCGGGTGGTCTGCATCATCCGTGCCGGGTGGGCAGCGGTTGTTCGCATCGCCGCGGCTCCTCTCCCCAAGGTCACCTTCAGTCCTCCCCCGTGTTCACGCCGGCCAACCACCCTGTCGGGCCGCGATCCTCGGCGTTGACAGTCGCCGCAGTACCGTCGGACGCTCATGGTCACGCGGCGTTGCCCCGCGGCGTCCCGGCTGCGAGGAGCTTCTCGCCCGCTAGGGATGAGGCGCGCCGCGTGGCAATGTCTCTATCCTCCGTCGGACGGAGCCTGCTCCGGCGAACCAGTCACGTCCGGGAGGACACATGGCCACCTTGACCGTTTGGAGGTTCCCGACGCCACTCGGCGCCGAGCAAGCCGAGCAGACGCTGGAAAGGCTGAGCAAGCAGGAACTCATCAGTATTCACGATGCAGCGATCGTCTCCTTTCCCGAGGGCGCCAAGCAGCCGAAGACGAAGCAGTTGAACAACCTGACCGGTGCAGGGGCACTCGGCGGTTCGTTCTGGGGCCTGCTGTTCGGCTTCATCTTCTTCGTACCACTGCTCGGCATGGCGGTCGGGGCCGGCGTCGGTGCGCTGACCGGGGCCTTCGCCGATGTCGGCATCGACGACGACTTCATCCAGACAATGCGCGACCAGATCAAGCCCGGCATGTCTGCGCTCTTCTTGATGTCGTCCGACGCCGTCATGGACAAGGTCCAGGAGGCGTTCGAGGGCCAGCCCACGGAGCTCATGCACAGCAACCTGACCGCCGCCGAGGAGGCCAAGCTGCGTGACGTGTTCGCCGACTAGCATTGTCCCCTGAGGCGCTCAGCGACGTCGGGGGCTTCATGGCCAACCCGGTCATCACCACATCTCATCGAGAGGACGATCATGCCCGGATTACTCAGGGGAGTTGCCAGGACGGCAGTCGTGGCTGGCACCGCGACGGCAGTGTCGAACCGCGTCTCTCGACGCCAAGCCGGTCGATGGGCCGCGCAGGATCAACCGCAGTACGAGCAACAGCAGTACGAAGCGCCTGAGGCCGCTGCCCCGCCAGGTGACGACATGAGTGGCAAGCTGGACCAGCTCAAGCAACTTGGAGAGTTGAAGGACCAGGGCGTTCTCACCGACGCCGAGTTCGAGAAGCAGAAGAGCCGGATCCTCGAGTCCTGATCGATCGACGACTCCCTGCAGTGTGCCGTGAGTGGGTCTGACCGGGTCCTCACCTGGCAGGTTCCCCGGACCGACCCACCGGGATGGACCGTCACAGGCGACGGAGCAGCCCGCTGAGGTGAGGTGTTCTGCTGCGACCCGGCCTCGTTTCTCAGCGCCAGGGGAACGATGGACGTCTGGCAGTAGTGCGCGACGTTCCAACTGATCATGGGGCGCTCCAGGTCGAGGGCCGCGTGAGGTTCGCCGCGGAGCGCGGCCCGCTGGGAGGCGCCGGCGCGCCTCCCGGGCTAGTCATCCGACGTGGATGAGGCGCGGATCGCCCGTGCGTGCGAGTGTCAGTCACTGAACACGAGACAACCCGGCGTGGCAGTGTCGTGACAACGAGGAGCGCTCGCCCCATCCGGGGGTGTCGTCGGTCGGTTGCACCTCGACGAGGTATGGAGGCGTTCGATGTCAAGTCGCGGCGTCGTGCCGGTCGCGGACCGGAGCATGCCCGATCCCGTCGCCGCAAGTGTCGACGAAGTCGCGCGGGAGCTCGGCGTCGAGCCCGCCGAGGGGCTCTCGGCCGAGGAGGCGCGCTCGCGGCTGGCGTCGCACGGTCCCAACCAGTTGGCCGCAGGCAAGAAGGAGCCGGGGTGGCGTGCGTTCCTGCGTCAGTACGAGGACTTCATGCAGATCGTTCTCCTGGTCGCGGCAGGCGTCAACCAGATCGTCACCGGAGAGACCGGCACGACGGTGGTCCTGGCCGGGTTGACCGTCTTCAACGCCGTGATCGGCCTGCGTCAGGAAGCCAAGGCCGAGGAAAGCGTCAAGGCTCTCTCGCAGATGATGAAGACCATCGCCCGGGTACGCCGGGGCGGCGAGGCGGTCGAGATCGACGCCGGGGATCTGGTCCCGGGTGACATCGTGCTCGTCGAGGCCGGTAACCGTGTGCCCGCCGACGGGCGGGTCAGCCTAGCGGCGACCCTGGAGATCGAGGAGGCGGCGCTCACCGGCGAGAGCCTGCCTGTCGGGAAGTCGACGGACCCGGTGACGGGACAGGACGTTCCCCTCGGCGACCGCACCTGCATGGTGTACATGAACACCTCCGTCACCCGCGGCCGCGGCGAGCTGATCGTCACCGCCACCGGCATGGACACCGAGATCGGCCACATCGCCGACATGCTCGCCAACACCGAGGCAAGCAAGACGCCTCTGCAGAAGCAGCTGGACTCATTGTCCAAGATCATCGCGTCCATCGCCGCCGTCGCGCTCGTCCTCGTCGTGCTGCTTGGCCTGGCGCGCGGAGAGTCGTTCGACACCCTGTTCATCACCGGGGTCGCCCTCGCCGTGGCAGCAATCCCGACCGGTCTGCCAGCTGTGGTCACGGCCCTGCTTTCGATGGGAACCCGCGAGATCGCCCGCCGCAACGCCATAGTCAAGCGACTACCGGCCGTAGAGACGCTGGGCTCGACGTCCGCGATCTGCTCTGACAAGACCGGAACCCTGACCCTCAACAAGATGACCGCGCGCGAACTGGTCATCCCCGGACAGAACCGCTACACGGTCTCCGGCGAGGGCTACAGCACGTCGGGCGAGATCAGCCACGTCGGCGGCCAGGCTTACGACCTGGACCCCTACCTGCTGCCGATGGTGCTGTGCGCGGACGCCGTGCTCGACGGCGAGAGCCTGATCGGCGATCCCACCGAGGGCGCGCTCATCGTGCTGGGGGCGAAGGGCGGGCTGGACATCGCGGAGACCCGAGCGGCACTCCCGCGGGTCGCCGAGGTCCCCTTCGACTCCGACTACAAGTTCATGGCCACGTTCCACGAGGTGACTGGCGACGACGGCCGCCCGGTCGTGCGTTGCTACGTCAAGGGCGCCCCCGACGTCCTCATCGCGCGGGCAACGACGATCCGGAATCCGGACGGCACCCTGCTCCAGATCACCGACGACAACCGGCACCTCGCTCTCGAGGCCAACGACCGGATCGCCAACGCGGGCGAGCGGGTCATGGTGGTAGCGCAGCGGGACCTCGACCCTGGCGTGCTGCAGTCGGGTGGCGACCTCATCGAGCAGGTTCAGGAACTCACCCTGTTAGCGATGGTAGGCATCGTGGACCCCCCACGGCCGGAGGCCAAGGTCGCGATCGCCGAGTGCCGTGATGCCGGTATCCGGGTCAGGATGATCACCGGTGACCACGCAGCGACCGCAGCCGCGATCGCCGGGGAGCTTGGTATCGAGGGGCGGGCGGTGACTGGTGCCGAGTTCGCCGCCATGAGCGACGAAAAGCTCAGTGCCGAGCTCCATCACATCGGCGTCGTTGCGCGCGTGGCGCCCGAGGACAAGGTTCGCCTCGTCCGCCTGCTCAAGGAGCAGGGCAACGTGGTTGCGATGACCGGGGACGGTGTGAACGACGCCCCGGCGTTGAAGACCGCGGACATCGGTGTGGCCATGGGGATCACAGGCACCGAGGTCTCCAAGGAGGCGGCGGTGATGATCCTCACCGATGACAACTTCGCCACCATCGTCGGTGCTGTCTCCTACGGGCGCACACTGTACGACAACCTGTTGAAATACCTGCGCTTCCAGATGGCGACCCTCGTCGCCTACATCGCGATCTTCATCGGGGCCGGGATCATCGGCATCGCCAACGGCGCACCGCTGAACCCACTGCAGATTCTGTGGTTGAACATGGTCGTCGACATTCCGCTCGCGATCGCGCTCGGCTTCGACCTGCCCGCCCCAGGCCTCATGGCACGTCCGCCCCGACCCGTAGGAGCACCCGTCCTCTCGACCAACAACTGGATCCGGCTCTGCGCGATGGGCGCCGTGATGACCATCGGATCGCTGGTGGCCTACCAGATCGGTGACCATCAGGACAATGCGGTGGTCGCGGCCACGATGCTGCTCACCACACTGTCGCTGTTCCACGTGGTCGCCGCCCTCCTGTGCCGCGACCAGCAGCACACGATCTTCGACCGGTCGGCCGTGCCCGGCGCTATGCAGCTCCGACGCTATGCCCTGGCGTTGCTGGCGATCGTCCTCGTCACCGGGTTCGACTTCCTCGAGCGCATCCTGGGCACGACAGGCCTCAGCTTCACCCAGTGGTGCATCTGCGCAGGCATCGCAACGTCCCTCCTCGTCATCGAGGAGCTGATCAAGCTGGTTCTCCGGCTCCGGGGGCGGGCGGCGCCCGAGTCATTGGTGCCCCAGCAACGACCCACCGTCCCCGCCACCTGAGCAAAGGATCCACGATGTCCTTCAATCTCCGCCACCGCAGCTTTGTCAAGGAGCTCGACTTCACGCCACAAGAGCTGAAGTTCCTGCTCCAGATGTCCGCCGAGCTCAAGTCAGCCAAGTACGCCGGCTACGAGCGTCCTCGTCTCTCCGGCAAGAACATTGCGCTGATCTTCGAGAAGACGTCGACGCGAACGCGCACCGCGTTCGAGGTCGCGGCGAAGGATCAGGGCGCGCACGTGACGTACCTGGAGCCGAGCGGCTCCCAGATCGGTCACAAGGAGTCGATGAAGGACACCGCGAGAGTACTGGGTCGCACCTTCGACGGGATCGAGTACCGCGGCTTCTCCCAGGAGACGGTGGAGACGCTAGCGACCTTCGCGGGCGTACCGGTCTGGAACGGCCTCACCGACGAGTTTCACCCCACGCAGATCCTCGCTGACGTGCTCACGATGACCGAGCACTGCGGGAAACCCCTGCGTGACATCGCGTTCTGCTACCTCGGCGACGCCCGCAACAACATGGGCAACTCGCTGATGGTCGGTGGCTGCAAGTTCGGCATGGACGTCCGGCTGTGTGCCCCACGAGACCTGTGGCCGCACGAAGACCTCGTCGGGACATGCCGCGGGATCGCCGAGCAGACCGGCGCGCGGCTCACGCTGACCGAGGACGTCGATGAGGGCGTGGCCGGTGTGGACTTCCTCTACACCGACGTCTGGGTGTCGATGGGCGAGGAGAAGAGTGCCTGGGCCGGGCGGATCAAGCTCCTCACGCCGTACCAGGTGAACAAGGACGTGGTGGCTCGCACCGGCAACCGCGATGTGAAGTTCATGCACTGCTTGCCGGCGTTCCACAACCGCGAAACGAAGGTCGGCGAGGACATCTTTGAACAGTACGGCATGGATGGGCTCGAGGTCACCGACGACGTCTTCGAGTCCGAGCAGTCCATCGTCTTTGACCAGGCCGAGAACCGTCTGCACACCATCAAGGCCGTCATGGTCGCCACGCTCGGCGACTGAACCGACCGACAGGAGGATCCGATGCGCGTGGTGGTGGCGCTGGGTGGGAACGCACTCCTCAAGCGCGGGGAGCCGATGACCGCGGAGAACCAGCGCGTCAATGTGCGCTCCGCCACCCCCGCACTGGCCGCCATAGCAAAGGAGCACCAGCTGGTGCTCTCCCACGGCAACGGCCCACAGGTCGGCCTGTTGGCGCTGCAGGCCGCGGCGTACACCGAGGTCGAGCCGTACCCACTCGACATCCTCGGCGCGCAGACCGAGGGCATGATCGGCTACGTCCTCGAGCAGGAGCTGGGGAACGAGATGCCGCCCGAGGTACCGCTGGCGACGATTTTGACCATGGTTCAGGTCGACGCGAGCGATCCGGCGTTCGAGAACCCGACCAAGTTCGTCGGGCCCATCTACAGCCAGGCCCAGGCGGACGCGCTGAACGTGGAAAAGGGTTGGGCGTTCAAGCCGGACGGTGACAGCTGGCGACGGGTCGTGCCGTCGCCCGAGCCGCGGCACATCGTCGAGATCCGTCCTATCCGTTGGCTCCTCGAACGCAACGTGGTGCTCATCTGCGCCGGTGGCGGCGGCGTACCGACGACATTCCTGCCCACTGCGGAGAAGACCCTTGTCGGCGTCGAAGCGGTCATCGACAAGGACTCCGCCAGCGAGCTGCTCGCCCGCGAAGTCGCGGCCGATCTGTTCGTGATGGCAACCGACGTCGACGCGGTGTACGCCGACTGGGGAACGGCGCAGCAGCGGGTGCTTGGCCGCGTGGCCGTGGGCGACCTGCGCGAGCAGACCTTCCCGGCGGGCTCTATGGGGCCGAAGGTCGACGCCGCATGCCGTTTCGTCGAGGCAACCGGAGGGCGCGCCGCGATCGGCGCCCTCACGCAGATCCAGCAGATCGTCGACGGTGATGCCGGTACGCAGGTAGTGGCCACGTGAACCAACGGGCGATCGGAACGGAGGAGAGATGACGACATTCGGTGTCCACTCGGAGGTGGGCCGGCTCCGGAAAGTGATGGTGCATCGACCCGAGCTGAGCCTGCAGAGACTGACCCCTTCGAACCACGACGACCTGCTGTTCGACGACGTCCTGTGGGTGGAGCGCGCGCAGTATGAGCACGACCAGTTCGTCGCGAAGATGCGCGACCGCGGCGTGGAGGTGTTCCTGCTCCAAGAACTGCTCGCGGAGGCGCTCGCAGCGAGCGACGAGGGCCGGCGCAGGCTGATCGACCTCGCCGCGTCTGAGTTCACCGTCGGCATCTCGTTGGTCGATGAGGTTCGCGCCCTGTTGTCCGGCATGGCCCCGCAGACGCTCGCGCGACACCTCGTCGGCGGTCTGACGGTCGCGGAGTCGGGTCTCGACCTGGGCCGGCTCCGCTCACAGTCGGTGATCGCGGCCGCCGTCGACGACCAGGGTGTGTTCGTGCTGCCACCGCTGCCCAACTCGCTGTTCACCCGCGACTCGTCGTGTTGGATCTACGGCGGGGTGTCGATCAACCCGATGTTCTGGCCGGCCAGGCGCCTCGAGGCGTACAACGTCGCCGCGATCTACCGCTACCACCCGATGTTCGCTGAGGCCGAGTTCGAGTACTGGTACCCCGAGCTCGGAGACGACAACGTCTTCAACGCCGTCGACTTCGGCCGGTCCTCGCTCGAAGGCGGAGACGTGCAGCCGATCGGCAACGGCACCGTCCTGATCGGCATGAGCGAGCGATCTCAGGCGCGCATGATCGAGCAGGTGGCCCGGGCTCTGTTCGCCAAGGGCGCGGCGGAGCGGGTCGTGGCGGTGGTGATGACGAAGGACCGCGCCCACATGCACCTCGACACCGTGTTCACGATGCTCGACCGCGACGCCGTGACCGTCTACCCCCGGGTGATGGGCTCGGTGCGGGCGATAAGCCTCCGGCCGGGCGTGAACGGTGCCGCGTTCCACATCACCGAGGAGAAGGGCTTCCTCTCCACGGTCGCGGACGCCCTCGGCGTCGTCGACCTGCGGGTGATCGAGACCGGTGGTGACGCCTACCAGCAGGAGCGGGAGCAGTGGGACGACGGCAACAACGTGGTCGCCCTGGAACCTGGTGTTGTCATCGCGTACGAGCGCAACACCCACACCATCGCGAAGATGCGGGAGGCCGGCATCGAGGTGATCACCATCGAGGGCTTCGAGCTCGGCAAGGGCCGTGGCGGCGGCCACTGCATGACCTGCCCGCTGTTACGCGACCCGCTGTGAAGGTCCCAGGATGATGAGCAGATCCATCCCGCGGTGGATCATCGCCGCCGTGGCGGCGGTGCTCGTGGTGTGCCTGCTCTGGTGGGCACGCGGCGAGAAGCATCACCGCGGTGACGAGGTGGGCTCGTTCGGGACCCACGTGACAGTGGTCGCAGGGCGCTGAGCCCGCCATGGCGAGCGAGCTGCCCCGGACCGGTGGCCCCAGGTCCCCCAGCCTCCTCGACTCGGTGCT
>JBKPNJ010000165.1:0-16811 GCA_046732575.1 Actinomycetota bacterium | reverse complement strand
GCCTCGTGGTGGTCGATGACCCGCGTCCCGACGCCTACACCGTGCCGGGGGCGCGCGGACGCGTGGTCGTGTCGAGAGCGATGCTGCGCGCGCTCCCTGCTGCCGGAACGACGCGTCCTACTCGCACATGAGGCGTCGCACCTGCGCTACCGGCACCATCTGTACGTGCTGGCCGCGGAACTGGCCGCGACCGCCAACCCGCTGTTGCGGACGGTCGCGCAGGTGGTCCGGGTAGCGGTCGAGCGATGGGCGGACGAGGACGCCGCCACGGTGATGGGCGACCGGCGGCTGGCAGCTCGCGCGCTCGCCAGGGCGGCGTTGGCCCATTCCAGGCCGATCGCTGCGGCTGCGCCCGCAGGGCGGGAGCTTGCGTCGGGCCGGCTCACCCTTCGAGCAGCCGACAGTTCTGTCGTCAGCCGCGTGGGTGCCCTGCTCGCGCCGGCACCATCGAAGGGCCGTATCGTGGAGACGTTGGCTCTCGCATCGCTGCTGCTGGCGGTTGTGGCGTCAATGTGGACGCCGGCCAGGACTCGGACATCCTCTTCGACCACGCGCAGGCGGTTTACGACGTGCATCGGTAGTCGGCGATTCGCCGCCGCTAAACTGCACCGTTTGTTACTACTGTTCGTATAGCAGCCGTACATCGGCTCGGTTCTCCGGGCTGATTCTGCCCGCGGTAGGCACCGAGTGAGGAAGAGGACATGGTCTACCCCGCTCAGCACGCCCACTGCTCCGTCGATGCGGATTATCGCCGGCCTCTCTCCCCGGGCGGCACTGCGTGGACCTGATCCCTTGGCCGCGCCTGATGCGTCGGCCTTCGGGTTCGGTCGCGAGCGCGCACGCCGCCACCCAGCCCATGATGGGCGACCACGTCAAGCGCGTCGCACCCAGGCATAGAGGGCCGCGGCGCCGGCTTCCGGGCCGCAGAATCCTGCGCCTGGTCAAGATCACGCTGTCCGTGGCGCTGATGGCGGGCCTGGTGCTGGCCGAGCTGCCTCGTGCCGCACACGCGCCCTGGGGCGACGTGGGCCACGCGATCCGGGACCTGACGATTCAGCAGGTGGTGATCCTCTGCGGAGTGTGGATCCTGGGCATCTACGCTCACTCGTTCGTGCTCACCGCGTCCCTGCCGCAGCTGACCCATCGCCGGGCGATCACGCTCAACCTGACCGGGAGTGCGGTCTCGAACCTTGTTCCGTTCGGGGGGGCCTTCGGCGTGGGCCTCAACTATGCGATGAGCCGTGCCTGGGGATTCAGCAAGCCCGCCTTCACCGTCTTCACGTTCGTGAGCAATCTGGCGCTGCTGCTCACCAAGCTGAGCCTGCCGCTGCTGGCAGTGGTGGCACTGCTCTTCACCGACCAGGTGCTGCACCAACAGGTCATGACGCTTGTCGTGATAGCGCTCGCGGCGTTCGTTCTGTTCACCGCTGCAGTGGGAGCGTCGCTGTGCCACGAAGGGGTAGCCCGGTTCCTGGGGCGAGGAGCCGATCGCCTCGTCCGGACAGTGCTCGCACTCGTGCGATCCGGACGCACCGTCGACCTGCAGCGCACGATCCTGGACCTGCGACGCGAGAGCCTCGGACTGCTGCGAAGGGGTTGGCTGCAGCTGTCGATGGGTATGCTCACCTACTCGGCGCTGCAGGCGCTGCTGCTGTGGCTGAGCCTGCACATGATCGGCAGCACCCTTACCGTTGCGCAGGTGCTGGCTGGGTATGCCTTTGAGCGCGTGCTGACGCTCGCCGCGGTAACGCCCGGTGGGGCGGGCCTGGTCGAGGTTGGGATGACGGCTTTGCTGATCGCCTTCGGTGGCGCACCTGTGGTGACCGTTGCCGGCGTTCTCATCTACCGGGCCTTCATCTTCGGATTGGAGATGCCGGTGGGTGGGATGGTTCTCCTGGTCTGGCTCTTTCGCCGGGCCGTCACGGGCGCCCAGCCCGTGACGGCGGGCCGCGAGGGACCGGCCTGATGCGAATCGCGCACGTCACCGACTGCTACCTGCCGCGTCTCGGCGGGATCGAGATGCAGGTGCACGATCTGGCCGTCCGTCAGCGCCGGGCGGGCCACGCGGTGGAGATCATCACCGCGACCCCGCCACCCCGGTGCGGTCCTCTGCCCGCCCAGGAGACGGCGGACGTACACCGGCTCAAGGCGCAGATCTCCAACCCCGCCTCGCGAGCGGTCGCCGCGGGATTGAGCGCCCATCGGGTGCTGCCGGCTGACAGCTACGACGCGGTGCACGTGCACTGCTCGATCATGTCGCCGCTGGCTACCGGCGCCGCCTGGGCGGCAACGCGCAACGGGCTCCCGACCGTGGTCACGATCCATTCGCTCTGGACAGGTCTGGGGCCGCTGCCCCGGCTGGCCGACACCTGGATGCGCCTGCGGTCCTGGCCGCTGGCCTGGTCTGCCGTCAGTGAGAAGGCTGCCGTCCCCATTCGCCGGATGCTCGGTCCCGATGTGCCGGTGTCGGTGCTCCCCAACGGCATCGAACCAATGTCCTGGACCGTCGATCCACTTCCCCGCGACCCTCGTCGGGTCGTGGTGACCAGCGTGATGCGGCTCGCGCCGCGCAAGCGGCCGCTGCATCTGTTGCGGATGCTGCGGCGGGTGCGGGACCAGGTCGCCGCCGCGATCGACATCCAGGTGGTGATAATCGGGGAGGGTCCGGAGCGCGCGAACCTCGAGCGCTACCTGCGCCGGCACCGGATGGACGGCTGGGTCAGCCTTCCTGGCCGGCTCGATCGCGAGCAGATCAGGCAGACCTTCTCCTGGTCGGACCTGTACGTCGCACCGGCCGAGCTCGAGTCGTTCGGCATCGCCGCCCTGGAGGCCCGCTGCGCCGGCCTCCCGGTGGTTGCCAACGGTCGCGGCGGCGTCGGGGAGTTCATTGCGCACGGTCGAGAGGGGCTGCTGGCCGATACGGATGCGGGGATCGTCCACGCGCTGACGACGCTGATCGCCTCGGCAGATCTCCGTTCGGCGATGTTCCGGCACAACCTGAGGGTCGCGCCCATGCTGAGCTGGCAGACGACCCTTCGACTCGCCGACTGCCTCTACGACCAGGCGGCGGGCATCCGAGGCGTGCCCACGCCGGTTGCTCTGGAGCGCTACAGCTCCGAAAGACCGATGGAAGTCAGCGCATGACTGTGCAGCCGACGTACACGGTCGTGTCGTTCCATGCCCACCCCGACGACGAGGCACTGCTGACAGCGGGGACACTGGCCAAGGCCGCTGCCGCCGGCCACCGGGTGGTTCTCGTCGTGGCCACATCGGGGGAGGCGGGACTAGCCTCGGCCGAGTTCCTGTCAGGCACCCGCCTGGCCGACCGACGCGTCGCTGAGCTGCGGCAGTCGGCCCGCTCGATCGGCGTCGCCCGGGTGGAACAGCTGGGCTATGCAGACTCGGGCATGGACGGGAACGCCCCCGGGGCGGCGACACCGTTCGCGCGCGTCGACGTCGAGGAGGCCGCCGAGCGACTGGCGCTGCTTCTGGAGGAGGAGCACGCAGACGTGCTCACGGTCTACGACCCGGCCGGAGGCTATGGACACCCCGACCACGTGCAGGTGCACCGCGTCGGGGTCCGCGCGGCTGCGCTGGCGGGCACCCGAGTCGTCCTCGAGGCAACCATCGCGCGTGACCTGCTCGTCCGTGCGGTTCGTGTGCTGCGTCGGTTCCATCGCTTCCTCCCCGGGCTGGAGCTGCCTGACTTCTCCGGCGCCTACACGCCGCGCGACCGCCTGACCCACCGGATCGACGTCCGCGGTCACCTTGCGGCGAAGCGGGCCGCAATGGCCGCTCATACCAGCCAGTCGACGTCAGAGTCCGGCGACCGGACTCTCGCGTTCTTCCTCCGGCTGCCGTCGCCCGCCTTCCGGCTGGCGTTCGGTCATGAATGGTTCGTCGAGCGCGGCCGGCGACCGGCCGGTGTGCTGGTGCCCGACATCTTCGCGACGCTGACCGAGGATGGAGCCGGTGGTGGCTGACATCGCCTCGCGCCGGTCGGGTGCGCGTGGTGGCGGTCCGGCCGACCAGGATCCCCGACGCCCGCTGTTCATCGGCGAGCTCCTGATCGTGGTGCTGCTCGTGTTCGCCTACGATCGCATCCGGGATCTCGCCACGACTCGCCCGCACCAGTCGGTCGTCAACGGCCGCGACCTGCTCAGCTGGGAGCGCTTCGCTCACATCGACATAGAGCGGCCGTTCAACGCGTGGCTCTCCGGCCATAACTCGGTGGCGGAGCTGGCCAGCTGGTACTACCAGCTCGCACACCTCACGGTGACGCTCCTGGTCCTGCTCGGCTGTTACGCGCTGCGTCCTGATGCCTACCGGTCCGCGCGCAATGCGCTGCTGGCCATCAACGCCATCGGCTTGGCCGTGTTCTGGCTCTACCCTGTCGCTCCACCCCGGCTGCTGCCCGGCGCCGGTTTCGTCGACACCGCCGTCGTCACCGGTGCCGCCTCGGCATCCGCCGCGTCCAACCCGTACGCCGCGATGCCCTCGTTGCACATCGCCTGGGCGATATGGACGGGTCTTGTCGCCTTGCTCGTGGTCCGCGGTCGTTATCCGCGCGCGATCTGGGCCGTCTACCCGCTCCTGACGACCGTCGTCGTCATCGCCACGGCCAACCACTACGTTCTCGACGTTGCGGCCGGGCTCGCGGTGGCGATGGTCGCCGTGGTCGCCCCCTTCTCCGGGCCGTCCCTGCTGCGGCTCGTCCGGTCGCGGGAGCCGGCGGCCGTCGACGACGACGCGCGCCGTCCCGAAACAGAGCTCGCGGCGTGAGCTGGACCGCGCCACTGGAGCCCTTCGGCCGGGCGACCGGACTGGGCCGCGGGTACAGCGTTCCGCGTGGCGAGGACGGGGGCGAGCCGGGCGGGTTCCTGCGGTGGCGCTTCTCCGCACCCCTGGTGGGGTTGGGAGTCGCGTCAGTGCTGGCGCTGGCCTGGCTGCTGCTGCCGCCCACCGGCAGCGACCTTTCGGCTCAGGTCGCCCACGCCGAGTTCGCCGGCGCCCACCCCTGGAACCCGGTGGACCTCCAGTGGTTCGGCGGTACCAGCCTGCTCGGTTACAGCGTGATCGTGCCGCCGCTGATGGCGGTGCTCGGCGTCAGGGCCGTCGGCGCGGCGGCGACGGTCCTCGCCGCATGGCTGTTCGGGATCCTCATGAGCCGCTTCCGCGTCCCCCGACCGGTCGCCGGCACGGTCGCGGGTGCTCTCTGCCTGGGCGCCAACCTGCTGGTCGGGCGCTTGACCTTCGCGGTCGGTGTCGCCGCCGCCCTGTTGACGTTGACCGCCCTGACCACCAGCCACCGGGTCCGGTGGGTGCTGCTCGTGCTCGGACCGGTCCTCACCTGGGCAGCGAGTCCGCTGGCGGTGCTGTTCCTCGCCTTGGTCGGGGCGACGCTCGTGGTGCGCCGGCACATGCTCGACGGTGTGCTTCTCTCCGCGTCCTCGCTCGCCGGCCTCGGCGCCTCGCTCTGGGTCGGGCAGGGTGGCTACATGCCGATGCCCGGCGCTGGAGTGGTTGTCGGTGTGGCGGTGTGCGGGCTGGTCGCCGTCAGTACCCGGTACCGCCTGGTTCAGGTGGGGGCGCTGCTGGCCGCCGTCGGCATCATCCTGGCGATGGCAGTGCACACGCAGGTCGGCTTCAACGCGCTGCGGCTGCCGGCTCTGTTCGCCGCCCCCCTCCTGGTGGCCACGTCGCGGCTCCGCGCGCGCGTGCTCGTGCCCTTGGTCGCATTGACGGTCGTGCTCGTCCCGCCGCTGAAGACCGGTGACGTCACGGCCATCGGCGACCCGACGGACGAGCGCGAGTACTTCACCGCACTGACCGCCGAGCTCGATCGCCTGCCGCTCACCGGTCGCGTCGAGATCCCCCCGACACTGCATCGATGGGAGTCGGTGTACGTAGCCGACGACGTGCCGCTGGCCCGGGGATGGATGACCCAGCTCGACGCCGGCTACCACCCGCTGTTCTTCGAGGAGAGCATCGACTCCGGCTCATACCGGCACTGGCTGCGTCACAACGGAGTGCAGTACGTCGCGGTTGCCGACGCCGT
The DNA here is from genome assembly GCA_046732575.1 of Actinomycetota bacterium. GTDB lineage: Bacteria > Actinomycetota > Actinomycetes > Propionibacteriales > Nocardioidaceae > JBKPNJ01. Next base: position 10,753 of record JBKPNJ010000165.1, on the reverse strand, counting down.
ACCGGCCGCAGCGGGCGAGGCCGAGCTCTCGCTGATCGCCTCCGGCCTGGGATATCTGCACGAGATATGGCGTGGAGAGCACTGGGTCGTCTACGCGGTGGCGCACCCGACGGCGACCGTCGCAGGTGGCCGGCTGCTCTCGCAGGATGCCGTCTCCATCTCCTTCGCGACCAGGGCGCCGGGCGCTGTGCTGCTACGGGTTCGTTGGTCGAAGTGGCTGACACTCGCCGGAAGCGGCGGCTGCCTTCGTCGCCATGGCAGCTGGACCGAGGTCGTGGCGACACGGGCCGGGACCTACCGGGTCGGCAGCGCAGTCGAGCCGGGAGACCGCCACCGCACCTGCGCGATGTCCTGACCCTGCCCGGCAGGACAGGCCGCTTCAGGCGGTGAAGGCAGTCGTCGCTGTGGCGAGGCGCAGCTCTTCCAGCTTCTCCAGCTGTCTGACAGCGCTATTGTGCAGACGTTCCAGCAGCGTGGAGTTCAGGCGCGGCTCGTCAGCGCTGAGGCGCTGCAGCAGCAGCCATAGGGCGTCCTTCGCCACGACGCCGATCCGCATCCCCTCCAGCTCCACCACGTCGCTGAGTGGAGATCGCCGCAGCACGGTGCCGTTGAGCTTCAGGCGACCAAGCTTCTCCAGCGCCCAGCCACCGGCCACCTTGTAGCGACGAACGGGGATTCCGAGGTCTTGCATGATCTGCTCAAGCGCCCGCCGGTCGTCGCTGACTTCGATCAGCAGGTCCTGCAGTGCGCGCCGGTTCGCTGTTCGAACCTGGGCTGAAGCCGCGCGGCGAAAGAGCTCGACCCCGCCTGTCGCCCCACTCAGGTGGTCGTTGAGATAGACGCCGAGGAGGTGGTGGTCGATCACGGGCCGGACGTACCCGCGCGGGAGCGCCACAAACGCTGCCTGCCTGACACCACCCCGGACGGGCGTCCGATCTTCGTCGGCGTCCGAACCCCTGCTGCGAGACAGTAGACCGGACAATCCGCAGTCGAGGTGGAAGATCGGTCACAGTGACCGGACAGGACCCAGGTGAGCGGCCCGCGCTGATCGGCCGGGTACATGAGCTGGGTGTGCTCGCCGAAGCGTTGCGTTCGACGTGGCGGAAGCGGCCTGCGGTCGTCCACCTGGTGGGTCAATCCGGCCTGGGCAAGACCCGTCTGATGGCCGATACCTGCGAGCGCGCACAGCGAGCCGGGATGCTGGTCCTGCCCGGCACGGCCGACGAGCGGACCTCTGGCCGGTTGTTCGCACCGCTTGGTGACTCCCTCGAGGCGTTCGTCTCCGGCCTGTCGCCGGCCCAGGTCGCGCGGCTCACCGGGATCGACACCGCGGACCTCGCGCCCCTCCTGGCCGTTGCCGACCGGCGGTCCCCACCGGGCGAGGATCCTGGAGCACGCCGGATCCGCGACGTGCTGCGGCGGCTGCTGACGAACCTGGCCGCGCATCGTCCCGTTCTGCTCGCGGTGGACGACATGCACTGGGCTGACGAAGGGTCGATCGACGTCCTTGCGGATCTTTCCCACCGCCCACCGCACGCAGCGGTGATGCTGCTGCTGTGCTACCGACCGATGTCGGGATTCAATCCGCTCCAGGCGGTACGACCTGGTCGGGTGCAGGGGGCGCCCCCGGGCGTGCTCCACCGGCTGGAGCTGCGTGACCTCTCCGAGGAGGACCTCGTCGAGTTCCTGCCGGATACCGGTCCGGCGCGCCGACGCGCACTCTTCGCGGCGTGCGGCGGCAACCCGTTCTTTCTGCAGTCCCTGCACCGGTCGCCGACCGCCCCGCATTCCGCCGCCCAACCGGCGGGGTTGCTGCCGCCTGCGGTCCACGCTGTGCTGGTTGCCGAGCTCGACGCACTGTCGGTCCGCGTGCGCCGGGTCGTGAACGTGGCCGCCGTCATCGGCGAGCCGTTCGATCCGACACTTGTCGCCGAGGTCGCGAACCTCACGCCACCTGAGGTGCTCACCGCACTTGACGACCTGTGCTCACGAGGGCTGTGCTCGCCGTCGGGGCCAGGCGCCAGCTGGCGCTTCCGCCATCCCCTGCTGCGGCGCGTCGCCTACGACGCACAACCCGCCGCTGCCCGGATGCAGGCACACCACGCGGCCGCACGAAGCCTCGCCGTCCGCGGCGCTCCGTTGCCCGAACAGGCCCGGCACGTCGGTGTCTCCGCCGAGACGGGGGACCGGACAGCGGCGCAGTTGCTGCTGGCCGCCGCCGACGAGCTGTCCGGCCACGCGCCGGCAACTGCCGAGCAGTGGTATGCGGCGGCGCTTGCGATCGTCCCGGACGGAGGATGTGGTGACTCCCGGACGGTGCAACTGGCACGCGCACGAACACTGCTCGCTGTCGGCAGGCTGCGTGAGGCGCGCACCGTCGTGCACCGGGTTCTCGGGGATCTGCCCGGCGACGACCCGCAGCGGCTGTGCGCGACCGGGGTGGCTGCGCACGTCGAGCAGCTGCTCGGGAGAAACGCGGAGTCGGCGGCCCTGCTGTTCCGGGAGCTGGCCGAGACGCACGACGCGCGGCCCGGGACCACTGCCACCCTGTACCTCGAGCTCGCTACCACCCGGCTGATGAGCGGCTCGTTCGAGGCCGCCCGGGCGGCCGCCGAGCTCGCCCGGTCATCGGCGCCGTCCGGCGACCAGGGCCTGAACGCGACCGCGGCGGCGGTCATCGCGCTCAGCAGCGGTGCGAGCGGGGATCTGTCGCTGTCGCTCGTGCAGCGCCGTCGAGCCGCCCTCACCGTTGACGGCCTGACCGACGTCGAACTGGCGCGGCGGCTCGAGGCGGGAGTGTGGCTCGGGTGGGCCGAGATGTTCCTGGAGCGCGTCGCCGACGCCGAACGTCATCTTTCCCGGTGCCTAGCCATCGCCCGGCGGGGCGCACACCAGCACCTGCTGTCTCACCTGCTGATCGGCTACGGCAGCGTGCTGAAGATCATGGGACGGCTGGTGGCCGCCGCCGAGGCCTACGACGAGGCGGCTGAGGTCGCGGAGCTGACCGGGAGCAGTCACCTGTCGACGATGGTGGGGGCCATGCAGTGCCGAGCCGCGACCTGGCTGGGTGACCTCCAACGAGCTGAGCGTCTCGGAGCCCGTGCGCTGGAGTCGGCAGCTGGCCGGCCCGACTGGTCCGCTGCGGTGGCGGCGGCCGTGCTGGCTCAGGTCCGGATCGCCAGGGGAAGGACACCCGGATGCGTCGACGCCATCCTTGCTGCCGGAGGCGGCCGCGACCTACCGAGGTTCGACCCCGTGTCACGCTGTGACTGGTGGGAGGTGACCGTTCGCGCGGCCATCCAGGAGGGTCATCTCGCGCTGGCCCGCGACCTCGCCTCCCGGGCCGCGGTGACGGCCGCCGCGCTCCCGCTACAGGCCCCACAGGGTTTCGCCGCCCTCGCCGACGCGCAGATCCTGCAGGCCGAGCACGACTCAGGCTCGGCATTGGACCGGGCCCGGGTTGCGGCGGAGCACTTCGCAAAGGCTGGCTACCGAATCGATCGGGCCCGGGCCGACTTCATCTGCGGCGAGGCGATGAGTGCGCTCGGCAACCGATCCGCGGCGGTCGCGACACTCGCCGTCGCGGAGTCTGAGTTCGCGACCTGTGGTGCCGAGCTCCTGCGCGCGCAGGTGCGCTCATCGCTGCGCCGGCTCGGCCGCCGGGTCGCGGTCAGCACCGCTGTGTCTGAGCCTGTGGACAGGCCGGCAGAGGAGCGCGCCGGCGGGTCTGGCAGCGGTGCTGCCAGATACCCCGTCGCCGCGTCAGCGATCGGCGCAACCGCACAGCTCGGGCCGCTGTCCGTGCTGTCGCGCCGGGAGCGGGAGGTCGCCGGTCTGGTGTCGGCGGGTTGGACGAACCGGCGGATCGCGGCCGAGCTCGTCCTCAGCGAGAAGACCGTCGAGAGCCATCTGGCGCACATATTCACCAAGCTCGGCGTCGCCTCACGTGCAGCGGTGGCGGCGCTCGCCGCGCGTCATGAGCCACGACCCTGACGCGCCACCGCGCCGGTCCTTCCCGTGCAGCACGCATTTGTCGGGGATTTCCCCGATGCCGCGGCGAGGAGGAGCAGCCATCGTGGGGTCAGCCGCAGGCAGCAGGCCTGTGGAACTCGGACAAGGAGCCGTTCACCATGAAACGTCGAACAACAGCACTCGTCATGGCCGGAGTCACCGCAGCGGCGGTGATCACCGGAGCAGCGGTGAGCAACGCCGCCGGTGGGCCGCCGGCTGCGGCCCACCATGCCGGCGTGCCATCCGCTGCGGCGGCCGCTGCAACTGTCTCCCTCAGGCTGAAGCCGTCATCGCCCGAGCTGGCCGCCTGCTTCCCTGATGCGCGCTCCAGGGTCACGGTCGCCCTGACCACCGATGCCATCGGAAAGGACACTTTCTGGATCAAGGCGTCCGGACTGAAGCGCAGGACCGACTACACGGTCTTCCTGATCCAGAAAGCCGCCACCCCATTCGGCGCCGTCGAGTACATCGGCGACATCAGGACCAACCGATACGGACATGCGCGCAACCGGTTCAAGCTCATCGTTGAGGAGGCCTTCGCATTCAACAACGAGACCTTGGTCCGCAAAGAGCTGAACTCGGTGGGTTTCTGGTTCGCCGACCCCAAGGACGACAACGGCTGCCTGGGTGCGGGCAGTCCCGTCACCCAGTTCGACGGCGATGCCTCAGCGGGCGTGCAGATGATGAACTCCGGGCTACGCAAGCTGCCCTGAGGCTCCATCGGGGCCGGATGTGAGCAGAAGCGAACCAGGGCAGCCGGCTCCGGATGCCTAGTCGCTGGTGACAAGCCGCAGCGGAGGCGAACGCCAGCCGTCGCGCTGTTGCGGCAGTTCGGAGGTCCGGCCGGACGGGACCTCCAATGGGTCAGCCGGCTGGGGACTGTCGGCCGGCCTCGACGTCGCGATCGTCAGTCGGATGCCGCGACCGTCGAGGTAGCGCTTCTCGCGGCGCAGGAGAACCTCCGCGCTGGGGCTGACCGAGGCGAGCTTGCTCACGTCCAGGACGAGCTCATCACCCGGCCCCAGATGACCCGATGCGACGCAGGTGGCGATGCCGGCATGCAAGAGGCCACCGTCACGCCCGCAGAGATGACCGGCGATCTGTACAGACCCCATCGGATCCAGACCCACGGCCACCGTCAGCTCGCCGGTGCCGTCGTCGATGTCCTGCATCTGCTCCCCCGTCGTTCACGTCGTTTGCTCGTCGCAGCCGCGCCGGGGGCTGGGGCGGTCGGCCGAGAATGGCCACCTGCAGACTAAGACGTCCGGATGACTCCGCGCAACGAATCCCGACCAGGGCGGGAAACATCGCCCAACCAACGGGCTGGGACCTCGGAAGCCGGGCGAGCGCCGTTTACAATTACCCAGGCCGGCGGGGCGGTTGGGGGGCACATTGGGCGAGCAGGGGGTTGAACTGTTGTCCCCATCTCAACGAGTGCTCGATGTCGTCGAGTCGCTGCTCGAGTCCGATGGCTTCCCTGTCCCGCCGTCGGTTCGGCTCTGTGAGGCCGTGACGGCGGCGCTTCCTGTGACCGGTGTGGCGCTGTCGCTGATGGTCCCCACCGGCTCAGCGGGCCTGGTTGCCGCAACCGACGACCGGGCGAGGGCGATCGAAGAGCTGCAGTTCTCGCTGGGGGTCGGCCCCTCACTGGTCGCCTCGCGCTCGGGTCGCCCGGTACTCGAGCCGGACCTGGCTCGGCTGACTTCCGCCCGTTGGCCGGGATTCCTCCCCGCTGTCCTCGACCGGGGCGTGCGGGCGGTCTTCGCCTTTCCGCTTCAGGTGGGTGCCATCCGCGTGGGAGTACTGGACCTGTACCGCGACTCCCCGGGTGACCTGCCCGACGAGGCCCTCGCCGACGCGCTCGACTTCGCCGACGTCGCCACCATGCTGCTGCTCGACCTGCAGGGGCAGAATCCCGATGATCCCCAGCTTCCCGACCGGCTCGAGGCCGCCGTCCACCGTCCGGAGGTTCACCAGGCCACCGGCATGGTGATGGTGCAGGCACAGGTCGGGCTGCAGGAGGCATTCCTGCTGCTGCGGGCACGGGCGTACGCCGACAACCGGAGCGTGCTGGACGTTGCGATCGACGTCGTGGGTCGTCGTCTTCGTCTTGACGGCGAACCATGACCGACCGTACAGAGCAGACTACTGAGAAAATGGCAGACGCAGACGGCAGCTGAAGAGAAGAGAAGAGGTAGACGGGATGACTCGGGAGGAGCAGATCGCTGAAGCTCTCGTGGAACTGGCCGACACCCTAGTCGTGGACTATGACGTGGTGGATTTCATGCACGCACTGGTGAACCGTTCGACGGAGCTGCTCGGCGGTGATGCGGCCGGTTTGATCCTCTCGGACAAACGCGGCCAGCTGCAGGTGATGGCTGCATCCACTCACGAGGTCGAGTTGCTCGAACTGTTCGAGGTGAACAACGACGCAGGCCCATGCCTGCAGTGCCTCCGGACCGGCCGGCCGGTCATGGACATCGATGCGGGTCCGGAGGTCTCAGAGTCGGGAACTGTGGCTGCTCAAGGTGGCGTGGAGCATGGTCGGGACCGGCTGGGTGAGTGGCCGCGGTTCACCGCGAAGCGCAGAGCGGCCGGCTACCGCGCTGTGTACGCGCTGCCGCTACGACTGCGTGAGGAGGTGATCGGCGCGCTGAACCTCTTCAGCACCAGCGCGATCCCCCTGTCGGAACGTGACCTGAGGCTTGCGCAGGCCCTCGCGGATGTGGCTACCATCGGCCTGCTGCAGGAGCGGGCGATCCGCGAACGGCAGGTGCTCGCCGAGCAGCTGCAGCGGGCACTGAACACCAGAATCGTGATCGAGCAGGCCAAGGGTGTGCTCGCCGAGCGCACCGGTCTCGGGATGGACCAGGCTTTCGCGGCGATGCGCTCGTATGCACGGAGCAACCATCACCGGCTCACCGAGGTCGCCGAGCGTGTCATCGACAACACGCTTCCGGTCGGCGAACTGGTTCATTGAGCCGACTGGGGCAGCGCCCGCGCCCGGGCCGACGAAAGTTGGCACAGCGACCCGCGGCTTGTGAGAGTCTCGGGGTCAGATGAGCGACGAGAACTCCTCGGAGACCGACAAGGAACGCGTGGACCGTGAGCTCATCGAGTTGCTCAACGGTCTGCGCGTTCTGCTGCCCGGCGTGCAGGTGCTGTTCGCGTTTCTCCTCTCCGTGCCCTTCGCCAACGGGTTCACAAGCACCACCGACTTCCAGCGCGATCTCTTCTTCATCACGCTGATCACAGCTGCCGCCGCAACGGTTCTGCTGGCGGCACCGGCCGCCCAGCATCGGATGTTGTTCCGCACCGGGGCGAAGGAGAAGCTGCTCAAGCGTGCCAACGCCTATGCCGTGGCCGGGAGTCTGGCGCTGGGTGCCGCAGCCTGCTCCGGGGTCCTCCTCATCACCGATTTCGTGTTCGATCGATGGCTTGCATTCGTGACCGCGGCACTGGTCGCCGCGATGACCGCCTGGGCCTGGTTCCTGCAGCCGCTCCGGCATCGTGCGCGCGATGCGTGAGGATCCCGGCGCCGCGGCGCCGTCTGCCCGGTACGCTTGAACTTCACGTCAACACTTTCGGCCGCCCCAGTCCCCGGCGTCACCGCCGGGACAGGGAGAGGCCATGACGACCCAGCAGCCTACGACGATGGCCCCGGACGGCGCCGCGCCCCGGTCCGGCAGCGACTACGCCGCGCTCTCACGGCGGGTACGCGAGGCTGGCCTGATGAAGCGCCGGCACGGCTACTACGTGATGAAGGTCGTCCTGACGCTTGGTGCCACTGCCGCGGGGTGGGCGCTCTTCGTCTTGCTGGGCGAGTCCTGGTGGCAGCTGGCGGTGGCCGCGTACCTGGGGGTTGCCTTCACCCAGCTGGGCTTCGTCGGACATGACGCCGGCCACAAGCAGATCGCGCGCACGCGACGCTTCAGCTACGCCCTCGGCCTGCTCCACAGCAACGTCGGTCTCGGGTTGAGCTACGGATGGTGGATCGACAAGCACAACCGGCATCACGCGCACCCCAACGAGGTCGAGAAGGATCCTGACATGGGACCGGGTGCGCTGGTGTTCACCCTCGACCAGGCCCGGGTCAGGCGCGGCATCGCCAAGGTGTGGACGCGGTCGCAGGCCTATGTCTTCTTCCCGCTGCTGTTGCTGGAGGGACTGAACCTGCACGTTGCCGGTGTACGGGCGTTGAGCGAGCGATCGCGGGGCACTCGCTGGCTGGAGGCGACACTGCTCCTCCTTCACTTCGCCGCGTACCTCGGTGCGGTGTTCCTGGTGCTGTCACCCGCACAGGGGGTCGCCTTCATCGCCGTGCACCAGGGGGTCTTCGGCTTCTACATGGGCCTCGCCTTCGCGCCGAACCACAAGGGCATGCCTGTGCTCGGCGAAGACGACAAGGCCGACTATCTACGCCGTCAGGTACTGACCTCGCGCAACATTCGCGGTGGGGTCCTCGTCGACTTCGTCTTCGGTGGGCTCAACTACCAGATCGAGCACCACCTGTTCCCGAGCATGCCCCGGCCCAACCTCCGGCGAGCCCAGGCGGTGGTGGAGGACTTCTGCGCCGAGCGCGGCGTGTCGTACCTGCAGACGAGCTTCGTCGCCTCCTATGCGCAGGTGCTGTCCCACCTGCACGCGGTCGGGGCCCCGCTGCGAGCGAGCCCCGGACGGGCTCAGTAGCCGACGAGCCCGAGGCCGGCTCAGTACCCGACGAGCCCGAGGCCGGCTCAGTACCCGACGAGCCCGAGGCCGGCTCAGTAGGCGATTCGCCCGAACTCGGCAAGCAGCCTGGTCTGGTCGTCGGCATCGTCGGGGACCGGCGGGGCCGGACCGATCGCACCGGTCTGCCGGTAGAGCTCTGCCATGGTGGCGAACCAGGCCGACACCGAGGTGACGAGGTCGGGCTCGATCCGCTCGTCGGTCCCGGTTGCGCGGGCGAGGTCCCAGCCGTGGATCACCAGGTCGGCGAGCAGCTGCATCGTGTACTCGCGGCCGGGACAGTCACCGAAGGACAGGTGAACCGTACGATCCATCGCCCCTTGACTGCCGATGGCTTCGAGAGCCTCGCTGGCTGAGGCGTCGAAGGCGGCTCGCGGGTCGTCGCCGAGCAGATCCCCGTCGAACCTGTCCCCCACCTGCTCAACCGTCTCCCCGGCCATCAGCGGAGTGGCCCAGAGGTTCTCACCGGTCACGTGGCCGACGAGATCGCGGACGGACCAGTCAGCGCACGGTGTAGGAAGATCCCACTGACCGTCGGTGACGCGCGCCACTCCCGCAGCGAAGCTGTGCATCGCCCGCCGGTACAGGGCCGGCACGTCATCGACCCTGTCCGCCTCGATCTGAGCCATGCCGTCATTGTGCTCTGACAAGCTCCGCGTGACCACCCTCCGGCGACCAACCGCCGAGCTTTGGCACGCGGTGGGAACCGATGCACCACACTGGTGAGACCGGCACGTCTCCGCGTGGTGTCGGCCATCGACATGGAGCGCAGGGCCCCGCGACCGCGCTCAGCTGGGGGAGTCGTGCCGATCACCGCAGGCGCATGGATCGCCTTGGCGTTCCTGAGCGCATCGCTCACGCTGCAGCCGCCGTCGTCCGTGAGCTCCTCGGCGCCTCCGGTGGGCTCTCACCTGATCACTCGGATCCACCTGCGTGCCGCGGCGCGCAGCCTTCCGGTCGCGGTCGAGCAGCGGCAGGGGTACGTCCGTGACAAGTTCAATCTCTGGGTCGACGCGGACGCCGACTGCCAGGACACCCGTGACGAGGTCCTGCTGACCGAATCCACTGCTCGGGTGTCCGGAGGGTGTGACGTCTCCGAGGGGAGATGGCTGTCGTACTACGACAACCTGGCCTGGAGCGACCCCGGTGACGTGGACATCGACCACGTCGTGCCGCTGGCCGAGGCATGGGACTCAGGCGCGAGCCGCTGGACGCCGAAGACCAGGCAGCGGTACGCCAACGACCTCGGCGACAGCCGGACGCTCGTCGCGGTGACAGACAACGTCAACCAGTCCAAGGGCGACCAGGACATCGCCGAGTGGCAGCCGGAGTTCGGGCGGTGCCGCTACGTCCGCGCGTGGGTGGCGGTCAAGCTCCGCTGGAGTCTGAAGGTGGACGGCACCGAGAAGCGGGCGATCGTCCGGAGGGCAGGCCACTGCCGCGATGTCGTGCTCAGGTACGCCACGGCACGCATCAGAACTCATCGGCCTCCCACCGGCAGCGCCCCGACCAGCGGTGTCGCCATCACTCGCATCGTGTACGACCCGGCTGGTCCAGACGACGGCAGCAACCTCGACGGCGAGCTGGCAGCGTTGACGAACACGAGCAATGCGAGCATCGAGCTGACGTCGTGGTCGCTGCGCGACGAGGCTGGCGCCGACTTCCGCTTCCCCGCCCTCATCCTGTCCGCCGGTGCCACCATCCGCGTCCGCTCCGGCCAGGGGACACGTACCGCCCATGATCTGTACGCCGGCTGGGGCTATACCTGGAACAACGACGGTGACGTCGCGGTCCTGCGCAACCGTGGGGGCCAGCTGGTCGATCGGTGTGTCTACTCCGCCGATGCAAGCGGGGTCACCGGCTGCTGACCGGCTGCCCCGTGGGCGGGAGGCTCTCCAGCCGCCAGTCAACGGGAGCGCCTCCCTGCTGCTGGAGCAGGGTGTTCGCTCGGCTGAAGGGCCTGCTGCCGAAGAATCCCCGGTCGGCGGCCATCGGACTTGGATGCGCGCTCTCG
>JBKPNJ010000164.1:0-9762 GCA_046732575.1 Actinomycetota bacterium | reverse complement strand
GGTCTCCCACGCGTCCGGTGCTCGCTTCATCTCGCTGATCGGCGGCTCGATGCTGTCGTTCTACGACTGGTACGCCGACCTGCCGGTGGCCTCGCCACAGATGTTCGGCGACCAGACCGACGAGCCGGAGTCCGGCGACTGGTGGGACGCCGGCTACCTGGTGATGAGGGGCTCGAACGTACCGGTCACCCGTACCCCGGACGCCCACTGGATGGCCGAAGCACGGTATCGCGGTCAGAAGGTGGTGGCGGTCTCCCCGGACTACGCCGACAACGTCAAGTTCGCCGACGAGTGGCTGGCAGCACAGCCCGGCACAGACGGCGCCCTGGCGATGGCGATGGGCCATGTGATCCTGAAGGAGTTCTTCGTCGACCGCGACGTGCCCTACTTCACCAGCTATGTCAAGCAGTACACGGACCTGCCGTTCCTGGTGCGACTCGAGCCGCACGGCAGCCAGTATGTGCCCGGCAAGTTCCTCACCGCCGCGGACCTTCGGTCGCACCGGGACAGTGAGAACGCAGCGTTCAAGACCGTGCTGCTGGACGCCGCCACCGGTGAACCGGTCGTACCGAACGGGTCGCTGGGGTTCCGCTTCGGTGACGCGGGCGCTGGCCGGTGGAACCTCGACCTCGGCGACGTCGATCCGCTGCTGACAGCTGCCGGGGGTGGCGAGCCCGACGCCGCAGTGCTTCTGCCGCGTTTCGACGCCGTCGACGGGTCGGCCGCGCTTCTGCGCCGCGGCGTGCCAGTCCGACGGGTCGACGGGCATCTGGTGACCACCGTCTTCGATCTGCTGCTCGCGCAGTACGGCGTCGCACGCGCCCGCCTGCCGGGCCACTGGCCCACCGGCTACGACGATCCGGACCAGCCGTGCACGCCGGCCTGGCAGGAGACGATCACGGGGGTACCCGCGGCCAAGGCCGAGCGCATCGGTCGCGAGTTCGCGGCCAACGCCGAGGAGTCCCACGGTCGTTCGATGATCCTGATGGGCGCCGGCACCAACCACTGGTTCCACTCCGACACCATCTACCGGGCGTTCCTCACCCTCACGACGCTGACCGGCTGCCAGGGCGTCAACGGTGGCGGCTGGGCGCACTACGTCGGGCAGGAGAAGTGCCGTCCCGTCACCGGTTGGGCGCAGCTCGCCTCCGCACTGGACTGGTCGCGACCGCCTCGGCAGATGATCCAGACTGCCTACTGGTACCTGCATACCGACCAGTTCCGCTACGACCGTTTCGGTGCTGACACCCTGGCTGCGGCGACCGGCCGCGGCCGGCTCTCGGACAAGACCACCGCCGATGTGATCGCGCAGTCGGCCCGGATGGGCTGGATGCCGTCCTACCCCACGTTCGACCGGAACCCGCTGACCTTGGCCGACGACGCCCGCGCCGCAGGCAGGACGGTCGACGACTATGTCGTGGCAGAGCTCAAGGCCGGCCGGTTGCGCTTCGCCTGCGAGGATCCGGATGCTGAAGACAACTACCCACGCGTGCTCACGGTGTGGCGGGCGAACCTGATCGGTTCGTCAGGCAAGGGCAGCGAGTACTTCCTCCGGCACCTGCTCGGCACCGACTCCTCGGTGCTTGCGGAGCAGAGCCGGCCGCAGCACCGTCCGCGCGACGTCGTCTGGCGCGAGGAGGCGCCGAGCGGGAAGCTCGATCTCCTGCTGACCCTGGACTTCCGGATGACCAGCACCACCGTGTTCTCCGACGTGGTGCTCCCCGCTGCCACATGGTACGAGAAGCACGACCTGAGCACGACCGACATGCACCCGTTCATTCACTCCTTCAACCCCGCGATCGCGCCGCCGTGGCAGACCCGGACCGACTGGGATGCGTTCATGAGCATCTCCGAGGCGTTCAGCCGGCTCGCCGCGCGACATCTGGGCGTGCGGACCGACGTCGTGGCGATGCCGCTGCTGCACGACACTGCCGACGCGATGGCCAACCCGCGCGGACAGGTCGCGGACTGGAAGCGGGGTGACTGTGAGCCCATCCCTGGGGCGACGATGCCGAAGCTGGTGGCGGTGGAGCGCGACTTCGCGGCGGTGCGGGCCAAGATGGCCGCGCTGGGTCCGCTTCTCGACCGGCTCGGTGCGACAACCAAAGGCGTCACCTACGAGCTCGGTCCCGAGGTCGACTACCTGCGGCGCAAGAACGGCTCCACGCGTGGCGGACCAGCTGACGGTCGGCCGTCCCTACTGCGCGACGTGGACGCCTGCGAGGCGATCCTCGCTCTCTCCGGCACCAGCAACGGCCGGCTGGCCACGCAGGGATTCCATACTCTGGAGAAACGGACCGGCAGGCGGTTGGCCGACCTCGCCGCCGAGCACGAGGGGAAGCAGATCACCTTCGCCGACACCCAGTCGCGTCCGGTTCCCGTGATCACGTCGCCGGAGTGGTCGGGCTCCGAGACCGGTGGGCGGAGGTACTCGCCGTTTACGATCAACGTCGAGCGCCGCAAGCCCTGGCACACGCTCACCGGCCGCCAGCACTTCTTCCTCGACCACGACTGGATGGCCGAGATCGGAGAGAACCTCCCGGTCTTCCGCCCGCCGCTGAACATGGGTGCGCTCTTCGGCGAGCCATCGATCGGCACGGTGGCCGAGATGAGCACATCCGCGAAGGGAGAGCTGGGGGTCGCCGTCCGCTACCTGACGCCACACAACAAGTGGTCCATCCACTCCGAGTACCAGGACAACCTCTTCATGCTCACCCTGTCCCGGGGCGGCCAGACCATCTGGATGAGCACGCAGGACGCGGCGAAGATCGGCGTCGCGGACAACGACTGGGTGGAGGCGGTGAACCGCAACGGGGTGGTCGTCGCCCGGGCGATCGTGTCGCACCGGATGCCCGAAGGCACCGTGTACATGTACCACGCGCAGGACCGGCTCATCGACGTGCCGCGGACCGAGACGACAGGCAAGCGCGGTGGAGTGCACAACTCCCTGACCCGCCTGATGATCAAGCCCAGTCATCTCATCGGCGGCTACGCACAGCTCTCGTACGCGTTCAACTACCTCGGACCGACGGGGAACCAGCGAGACGAGGTCACGGTTCTTCGCCGCAGGTCCCAGGAGGTCGAGTACTGATGCCCCAGACGCTGATGACTCGAGCGCCACGATGAGACCGATGGCCCAGATGGCGATGGTGATGAACCTCGACAAGTGCATCGGCTGCCACACCTGTTCGGTCACCTGCAAGCAAGCGTGGACGAACCGCACAGGGGTCGAGTACGTGTGGTTCAACAATGTCGAGACCCGACCGGGGCAGGGTTATCCCCGGCGTTACGAGGACCAGGAACGATGGCGCGGGGGGTGGGAGCTCGGCAAGCGCGGTCGGCTGCGGCTCAAGGGCGGTGGGCGGGTCCGCAAGCTCCTCACGATCTTCTCCAACCCGCTGATGCCCGGGCTGGACGACTACTACGAGCCGTGGACATACGACTACGACAGCCTCATCAATGCGCCGCTGCAGGAGCACACGCCTGTTGCGCGGCCCAAGTCGCTGATCAGCGGGCAGGACATGAAGGTCACCTGGAGCGCCAACTGGGACGACGACCTGGGCGGCTCCAGCGACCACGGCGACAAGGACGTGCTCCTGGCGGAGATCGCCGACAAGGTCAAGCTGGAGTTCGAGCAGACGTTCATGTTCTACCTGCCCCGAATCTGTGAGCACTGCCTGAACCCGTCGTGCGCCGCGTCATGCCCGTCGGGAGCGATCTACAAGCGCAGCGAGGACGGCATCGTCCTGGTCGACCAGGACCGCTGCCGCGGCTGGCGGATGTGCGTCACCGGATGCCCGTACAAGAAGGTGTACTTCAACCACCGCACCGGCAAGGCCGAGAAGTGCACGTTCTGCTTCCCGCGGGTCGAGGTGGGCATTCCCACCGTGTGCTCCGAGACCTGCGTGGGACGGCTGCGCTATATCGGCCTGGTCCTCTACGACGCCGACAGGGTGCTCGAGGCAGCCACCGTCCCCGGGGAGCAGGATCTCTACGAGGCGCAGCGTGCGGTGTTCCTCGACCCCGGCGACCCGCAGGTCGTCCGCGAGGCGGAGCGGGCCGGCATTCCGCGGGACTGGATCGATGCCGCCCAGCGGTCACCGGTGCACGCGCTGATCAACACGTACCGGGTGGCGTTGCCGCTGCATCCGGAGTACCGCACGATGCCGATGGTCTGGTACATCCCGCCCCTGTCCCCGGTGGTCGACGTCGTCAAGGACACCGGGCACGACGCCGAGGACAGCGGCAACCTGTTCGCCGCCATCGACGCACTGCGGATTCCGGTGGAATACCTCGCGGAGCTTTTCACCGCCGGAGACGTCGCACCGGTGCAGGCGGTCCTGCGCCGGCTGGCGGCGATGCGGTCGTACATGCGCGACCTGAACATGGGTCGCGATCCCGACGAGTCGATCGCCGCCGCTGTGGGGATGACCGGAGAGCGCGTATACGACATGTACCGACTCCTCGCCATCGCCAAGTACGACGAGCGCTACGTCATCCCGCCGGCCCATGCCGAGCAGGCCCACGCGCTGGAGGAGCTGGCGACAGAGTGCAGCCTGGACTACGAGGGCGGACCCGGGATGGGCGGGTCGGGTCCGTTCGGAGAGGGTTCGGGCGGGACCACTCCGATCGCCGTGGAGAACTTCCACATGCTCAAGGACCGGCAGACCACAGACTCGATCGTGTCCCCGGCGGACCGGGCCGCCCGGGTCAACCTGCTCAACTGGGACGGCAGAGGGGCACCGCCCGGGCTCTTCCCGGCAAGGGTCGACGAGACCTCGGTGGGCGGCTGGGGTCCGGGCGGCGAAGACCACGACCCACCGGTGGAGCCGCAGCCATGAAGAAGAGACCGCGGACGGCCCGCGACCTTCGCCGCCACCCGCTGACCTGGCAGCTGGGCTCGGTGCTCCTGAGCTACCCCGACAACGAGCTCGTCGCTTCACTACCGGGTCTACACGCGCTCACCGGCGCCCTGCCCGCGCAACATGCGGAGCCCCTTCGCCGCTTCCTCGGCTATGCGCAGGGGGCGCGGCCACTGGAGCTCGCCGCTCACTATGTCGAGACATTCGACCACCGCCGGCGGTGCTGCCCCTACCTGACGTACTACGCCCACGGCGACACCCGCAAGCGTGGGCTTGCCCTGCTCGCGTTCAAGAACGCCTACCGGCTCGCCGGGCTCGAGCTCCGCGCCGACGAGCTGCCCGACCACCTGTCGGTGGTGCTCGAGTTCGCCGCGACCGACCCGGCGGCCGGCCGCCGGCTCCTGATCGACCACCGGGCGGGGATCGAGCTGTTGCGGCTCGGGCTGGAGGACGCGTCGTCGCCGTACGTGGACGTGCTGCGCGCCGTGACCTCGACGCTGCCTCCACTGGCGGGTCCTGATCGGCAGGCGGTTGCCCGACTCGCGGCCGCCGGTCCGCCCGCCGAACAGGTCGGCTTGCAGCCCTTCGCACCAGCGGCGTACATGCCGGACCTCCAGGGGACCCGATGATGCGGGTGACGGCGGCAGCTGATGTCAGCGGCGCCGACACCGTTCTGTGGGTCGCGGTGCCGTACATCTGCCTGTCGGTGTTCGTGGTCGGCCACTGGTGGCGCTACCGCTACGACAAGTTCGGCTGGACGACCCGCTCCTCGCAGCTGTACGAGAGCCGGTTGCTCAGGCTGGGCAGCCCGCTCTTCCACTTCGGCATCCTGTTCGTCCTGATGGGGCATGTGATGGGTCTCGGCGTCCCGAAGTCGTGGACGGAGGCGGTCGGTGTCTCCGAGGGTGTCTACCACGCGTTGGCGGTGGGAACCGGGACGGTCGCCGGTATCTGCACGGTCGTCGGCATGGCCATCCTGATCTATCGGCGGCGTACCGTCGGGCCGGTGTTCTCGGCGACCACCAGGATGGACAAGGCGATGTACGTCGTCCTGGCCACCGTGATCGTGCTGGGGCTGGTCAACACCGCCATCGCCAACGTCTTCGAGCACTACGACTACCGTGACGGCGTGTCGATCTGGTTCCGTGGCATCTTCCGCCTCAGTCCGCATCCGGAGCTGATGGCGGATGCGCCGATCGGGTTCCAGCTGCACGGGCTGGCGGCATTCCTGTTGTTCGCCCTGTGGCCGTTCACCCGGCTGGTGCACGTGTTCAGCGCACCGCTGGGCTACCTCACCCGGCCCTACATCGTGTACCGGAGCCGGGACGACACCCTGGGCAGCCGCCCACCGCACCGAGGCTGGGAGCATGTGAAGTGACGCAACCGACGACCGTTGGCGATCCGCTGCCGGACCTCGACACGCTCGACGAAGACGAGGTTGCCATGTTGGACGCCTGGTGGCGGGCGAACAACTACCTCGCCGTCGGCCAGATCTACCTTCAGGGCAACCCGCTGCTGCGGGAACCTCTTCGCCCGGAGCACGTCAAGACCCGGCTGCTCGGGCACTGGGGCACCAGTCCGGGTCTGGCACTCGTCTACGCCCACGCCTCGCGGATCATCCGCCGGACCGGTCAACGGATGCTTTACCTGGCCGGTCCTGGGCACGGCGGTCCGGCCCTGGTCGCGGCCGGGTACCTGGAAGGCACCTACAGCGAGATCTACCCCGGCGTGAGCAACGACGTCGCGGGTATGCGCCGGCTGTTCCGGCAGTTCTCGACCCCCGGGGGCATCCCCAGCCATGTCTCGGTGACCACCCCGGGCTCGATCCACGAAGGCGGTGAGCTGGGATACGTCCTCGTGCACGCGTTCGGTGCGGTGATGGACAACCCGGACCTGGTCGCAGTGGCTGTCGTCGGCGACGGTGAGGCCGAGACGGGACCGCTCGAGGGATCCTGGAAGGGCGTCTCGTTCCTCAACCCGGTTCGCGACGGCGCGGTGTTGCCGGTGCTCCACCTGAACGGCGCCAAGATCTCCGGGCCGACAGTCCTTGCACGCAAGGACCCCGGTGAGGTGCGCAGCCTGTTCCACGGCCACGGCTACGACGTCCTGGAGGTGGAGGGTGATGACCTGCCGGGGATGCACCACCGGATGGCAGCGGCGATGGCGTCGGCCTGGATGCGCATCAGGCTGATCCAGCAGGCGGCCCGTGGCGGGGACTGGGACGGGGGCCGGCCGCGCTGGCCGATGATCGTGCTGCGCTCCCCGAAAGGCTGGACCGGGCCCGACGTCGTGGACGGCGTGCAGGTCGGGGGGACCTGGCGCGCTCACCAGGTGCCGCTGTCGGGAGTGCGCGACAACCCCGAGCACCTGGCCCTACTGGAGTCCTGGCTCCGCTCGTACCGTCCCGACGAGCTGTTCGGCGAGGACGGAGCGCCCATCGATCTCGTCCGACGGGCCAACCCCGCAGGTGACCTTCGGATGAGTGCGACCCCCCATGCGAACGGTGGCCTGCTGACTCAGGACCTCGACCTCCCCGAATACCGCGACTATGCGGTCGACGTCCCGCGCCCCGCGGCCGGTCGCGCAGAGTCGACAAGGGCGCTCGGCGCTCTGCTGCGTGACCTCTACACCCGCAACCCGGACCGCTTCCGCCTGTTCTGCCCCGACGAGACCAACAGCAACCGTCTCGGTGCCGTCTTCGAGGTGTCCGACCGCGGGTTCGCCGAACGGGTCTACGCCGGTGACGTCTCCATCTCCCGGGACGGGCGGGTGATGGAAGTGCTGTCGGAACACAACTGTCACGGCTGGCTCGAGGCGTACACCCTCACCGGTCGGCACGGCATGTTCGCGACCTATGAGGCCTTCGCGATGGTCAGCGCGTCACAGACCATCCAGCACAGCAAGTGGCTGGAGGAGGCCGCACTGCTTCCCTGGCGCGCGCATATCCCCAGCATGAACATCCTGCTGACTTCCACCGCGTGGCGCAACGACCACAACGGCTTCTCACACCAGGGCCCTGGACTGATCCAGAACATGATCACTCAGCGCGGCACCGTCTCGCGGGTGTACCTGCCTCCCGACGCCAACTGCCTGCTGTCCGTGGCTGACCACTGCCTGCGCTCGCGGTCGTATGTCAACCTCATCGTGATCGACAAGCAGCCCCAGCTGCAGTGGCTGTCAATGCCGGATGCGATCGAGCACTGCGCTCGGGGAGTGGGCGCCTGGCCGTGGGCCGGCACCGACGACGGGACCAGTGACCCTGACATCGTGCTCGCGTGCGCCGGCGACGTCGTCACGATGGAGACCGTCGCCGCGGCTGCCATCCTGCGCGAGCACCTCCCGCACCTGCGGGTCCGAGTGGTCAACGTCGTGGATCTGATGAGCCTGCCGCGCCGGAAGGACCACCCGCATGGCATGGACGACACCCTGTTCCGGGAGCTGTTCACCGACCAGGTCGACGTCATCTTCGCGTTCCACGGCTACCCCGGGGCGGTGCACCAGCTGGTCCATGGACGCCCGGACGCCGACCGGTTCCGGGTGCGGGGCTTCATCGAGGAGGGAACGACGACGACGCCCTTCGACATGGTCGTGCGTAACCGGGCGTCGAGGTTCCATCTGGTGATCGACGCGCTGAACAACGCTCGGCGCACCCCACCCGGTGCGTACGACCTCAAGCTGTGGTGCCAGGCACGACTGGCCGAGCACTCGGCCTATGTGGTGGAGCACCTCGAGGACATGCCGTCGGTCCGCGACTGGTCACTGGGCGACTGGGCCACGAAGGGCTAGCTGGACGGTCTGCGCGGCGATCTCGGCCTCCTCATCGGTCGGGACGACGAGAACCTGCACCTGCCCCGACCCGCCGTCGATGCGGACGGGCCCCGGCGGGCCGATGGCGGCATCGTTGATCGCATCGTCGAGAGACAGACCCAGATGAGCGAGGGGTCCGATCACAGCCCGCCGGAGGTCGGGGTCGTGCTCACCCACTCCGCCGGTGAACACGACGGCGTGCAGACCGGGCAGCACGCCGAGGTAGGCCGCAACGTACTTGCGCAGCCGGTACGCATACACCTCGAGCGCAAGCCGTGCGGCCCCATCGCCGGCCTTGGCCCGGCTCCGCACCGAACGCATGTCCGCGTCGCCGCACAGACCGAGCAGTCCACTGCGCTTGGTGAGCAGGTCCTCGACCTGCTCGAGGCTCAGGTGTGCCTCGCGGACGAGGTAGGGCACCACCGCCGGATCCAGATCCCCGCTGCGGGTGCCCATCACCGCTCCCTCCAGTGGTGTCATGCCCATCGACGTGTCGACGCTGACCCCGTCGCGAACGGCGGTCACCGAGACGCCGTTGCCGATGTGGCAGACCACCAACCTGGTCTGCTCGAGCCGGAGGTGGAGGGATCGGGCCGCTCGCGCTGTCACGTATCGGTCGCTGGTGCCCTGGAACCCCCACCGTCGGATCTGGTAGGTGTCGGACACCTCCCGGGGCAGGGCATAGGTGAACGCCTCCGCCGGCAGAGTCGAGTGGAACGCGGTGTCGAAGACAGCCACATGCGGCACTCCGCTGTATGCCGCCCGCAGCGCGCGGATGCCGTCCAGATTGGCGGGATTGTGGAGCGGTGCCAGCGGGGCGAGCCGGGCGATCTCGGCTTCCACCCCGTCGTCGATGACGACCGGCCCGGTGTAGCGAGCGCCCCCATGCACCACGCGATGACCAACGGCGACGAGGTCGGTCAGCGCGGGACCGTGGTCGCGCAACGTCTCGCGCATGAGCTGCAGTGCGGTGGCCTGGTCTGCGACGTCACGGTCCAGCTCGATCGCCTCCAGCCCCTCGGTGTGCTGGGTGAGGCGCCCTCCCTCCCTGTCACCGATGCGCTCGACCGTGCCGGCCGCGCGGCGGCGGAAG
>JBKPNJ010000163.1:0-19539 GCA_046732575.1 Actinomycetota bacterium | reverse complement strand
GTGGGCTCATCGAGCACGAAGAGCTCCGGGTCGCTGACGAGTGCTCGAGCGATGAGCACCCGCTGGTGTTGACCGCCAGACAGATTGGCGACCCCATCCGTCTCGCGGTGCCTCAGTCCGACCACCGCTATCGCATGGTGGATCGCGGCGCGGTCGGACCTGGTCAGCGGTCGGAGCGCCCGGCGGCGCGACAGCCGCCCGGAGGCGACGACCTCCCAGACGGTCGCGGGAACGCCGGAGCTGACCGTTGCCTGCTGCGGCACGTATCCGATGCGATGCCACTGCCGGAACTGGCTCAGCGGTGTGTCGAACAGCCGGACGTCGCCCCGGGTCCATGGGTGGAGGCCGAGCAGCGACTTGACCAGGGTCGACTTGCCGGAACCATTGCTGCCGAGTATGGCCACGACCTCCCCCTGGTTCACGGTCAGGTCGATCCCGCGCAGGATCGGCCGCCCGCCGAGTGTCACTGCACCCCCCGCGACGTCGACAACGGCCGTCATGAGCAGCCGTCGGCCTTCTCCAGCGCGGCGAGGTTCGCACGCATGATGGACAGATAGTCCTTGGAGGAGCCGCCGTCCGGTAACCCCTCGATCGGGTCGAGCACACCCGTTCGTACACCGACCTCGTCCGCGAGTGTGTCAGCGATCTGCGGGCTGGCCAGGACCTCGGAGAAGACTGTCGTGATGCCGTCCCGCTCGACGAGTCCCGCCAGTTGGCTGAGCCGGGCCGGACTCGGCTCGGCATCCGGGGTCAGTCCGCTGACAGCGATCATCGTCAGTCCGTAACGTTCGGCGAGGTAGCCGAAGGCCGCGTGACTGGTCACGAACTCCGTGCGCACACAGTCGCTGAGTCCGTTACGGTACGCCCGGTCGAGCGCGCGAAGGTCTGCCACGAGACCGGCGGCGTTCCGCCGGTAGGACAGGGCGTGGCCGGGGTCGACCTGTCCCATTGTCCGAGCGAGCGCCTCAGCCACGGTCGCCAGCCTGATCGGATCCAACCAGATGTGCGGGTCGCCCGACAGACTCGACCCACCGTCATCCCCGGCGGTGCTGGGGGCACCGGTGTCCTCCAGGGGGACGACCGTTGTCACATCGAAGGCGCGACCTTCGGCGTTCTGGTCGACCGCCTCGTCGACCGCGGGCTGGAAGCCCCGCTCGAAGACCACCACGTCCGCTTGCTCGATGCTGCCCACTTGCTGCGCTGTCAGCTCGAGGTCGTGCGGTTCCAGTCCCGGCGCGGTGAGGTTCGTAACGGAGGCATGCGTCCCGACGACGCGCTCGGCGACGAAGGCGTACGGATAGAACGCCGCGACCACCGACGGACCTGACCCGTCGGCCTGACCAGGTGCGCTGCAACCGCCCAGCAGGGCCGCTGACATCACCATGGCGAGGCAGAGCGAGCATCCAAGGGCCCTGAGCAGGCGCCCGTCCCGTGGATCTCGCATGAAAATGATTATCACTTGACTTGAAAATCATTGTCAAGACAGCTCTACGCGGGGCTAGGCTGCCCCCGTGCTGGTCGTCATGAGGTACAGCGTGCCGGAGTCCGAGGCGGGGGCGTTCCGGGCCATGGTGGCCGAGGTCCTCGCGGTGTTCGCCTCCCGACCCGGATGCCTCGATGCAAGCCTGGGACGTGCGGCCGATGAGCCGACGCTCTGGCTGCTGCTCTCAAGGTGGCAGGACGTCGGTGCATACCGCAGAGCCCTGTCGTCCTACGACGTCAAGATCTGCTTGATTCCCCTTCAGCGCTTGGCTATTGACGAGCCCTCGGCGTACGAGATCGTCCTCGGCGAGGGGGCGTACACCTCGAACATCGCCAAACCCAGGGGTGAGCAGTAGAAGCCGACCGGTAACCTTGGCCCCTGCTGACCCGCCGACATCCAGCCGGATGGAGTGATCGTGGCCGTTGTGCGAAACGATGCCGTCGTAAGCCTCTCCAAACGCAGAGGCTTCGTCTATCCGTGCGGGGAGATCTACGGCGGCACGCGCTCCGCGTGGGACTACGGGCCGCTCGGTGTCGAGCTGAAGGAGAACATCAAGCGGCAGTGGTGGCGGTCTGTCGTCCAGACCCGCGAGGACGTGGTCGGGCTCGACTCATCGGTCATCCTGCCCACCAAGGTCTGGGAGGCCTCCGGACACCTCGAGGCGTTCGTCGACCCACTGGTGGAGTGCCAGTCATGTCATCGCAGGTTCCGACAGGACCACCTGCAGGAGGACTTCGCGCGCCGAAAGGGCATCGAGGACCCCGACACCGTGTCGATGGCCGACATCGCCTGCCCGCACTGCGGCACCAAGAACTCGTGGACGCAGCCGCGAATGTTCAACGGCCTGCTCAAGACATATCTCGGACCGGTCGAGAGCGAGGAGGGGCTTCACTACCTTCGCCCGGAAACCGCGCAGGGCATCTTCATCAACTTCCTCAACGTGATGAACTCAGCGCGCAGGAAGCCGCCGTTCGGCATCGGGCAGGTCGGGAAGGGGTTCCGGAACGAGATCACTCCCGGCAACTTCATCTTCCGCACACGCGAGTTCGAGATGATGGAGCTGGAGTTCTTCGTCGAACCGGGCACCGACGCGGAGTGGCACGAGTACTGGCTGCAGCAGCGGTGGAACTGGTACGTCGACCTGGGCATCGCCGCGGCCAACCTGCGCTTCTACCAGCACCCGAAGGAGAAGCTCTCGCACTATTCCACCCGCACGGTCGACATCGAGTACGCCTTCAACTTCGGGACCAAGGAGTTCGACGAGCTCGAGGGCATTGCCAACCGCACCGACTTCGACCTCAAGACGCACTCCATGCACTCAGGCGTCGACCTGTCCTACTTCGACCAGGAGAAGGGCCAGCGGTGGACCCCCTACGTCATCGAACCGGCGGCAGGGCTGACCAGGGCCACGCTCGCGTTCCTGCTCGACGCGTACGCGGAGGACGAGGCACCGAACGCCAAGGGTGGTGTCGACAAACGAACCGTGCTGCGTCTGGACCCACGGCTCGCGCCGGTCAAGGCGGCCGTGCTCCCGCTGTCACGCAACGCCGACCTGACGCCCAAGGCCAAGGACCTCGCCGCTGAGCTGCGTCAGGTCTGGACTGTCGAGTTCGACGACGCCGGTGCCATCGGCCGTCGGTATCGCAGGCAGGATGAGATCGGAACGCCGTACTGCATCACACTCGACTTCGAGACCCTCGATGACGATGCAGTCACGGTCCGGGAGCGCGACTCCATGCTGCAGAGCCGCGTCGGGATCACCAAGATCAAGGGCTGGCTGTTCGATCGACTCGGCAGCTGAGGCATGCTGAACCATCGGCTTCTCCGGGCGACCGGCGGCTCGTTGGCGGTATTCGCGATGGTGGTCACCGGCTGCAGTGGCGACGACAAGCCGGCCACCGTCACCACCCCCTCGTACCCCGGCGTGCCGGAGCTTCCCGCCGGGGCAGCCACCCCGGGAGCCACGTTCGGACAACACGAGCAGGCGAACGTGGTGTATGCCCCTACCCCTAGACGGTCCGGTTATCTGCGGATCCGGATCGGCAGGGTGGTCACCGGCTCCATCTCCGATCTGCTCTCGTACGACCTGACGGCAAGCACCAGACGGTCGACGCCCTACTACGTCCACGTGAGCCTGACCGGCCTGGACCACGGCGAGATCGGCGGCGCGCCCGTACCCCTGCTGGGGGTGGACGCCCACAACACGCTGCTCCAGCCAGCGGAAGTCATCGGGACCTTTCCCCGCTGCCAGACCGAGAGGATCCCGGACAGGTTCGGGAAGGGTTCCCACTTCGACACGTGCCTGCTGTACTTCTCGCCCAAGCATGGGAAGCTCACCGGCGTCGAGTTCCAGTACGACCCCAGGGCGGCGCCCGTCGCCTGGAGCGTCCACCCGCAGCCGCGATAGGTCCACCCGGGCCACAGCGAGGATCTGGGACACTGGCCGGGTGACACGACCGCCACTTCGGCTGGGCCCGATCGAGGTGTCCACGCCTGTCGTGCTCGCCCCGATGGCGGGGATCACCAACGCCGCCTATCGCAGGCTGTGCCGCGAACAGGGCGCCGGACTGTACGTGTCTGAGATGATCACCTCCCGCGGGATCGTCGAACAGGACGCAACGACCCTGTCGATGCTCGTCTTCGATGACGAGGAGGAGCTCCGCTCGGTCCAGCTGTACGGGGTGGACCCCACCTACATGGCCAAGGCGGCCGAGATCCTCTGCGGTGACTACGGGGTCGGCCACATCGACCTCAACTTCGGGTGCCCGGTGCCGAAGGTCACCCGCAAGGGCGGCGGCGCGGCATTGCCATGGAAGCGCCGGTTGCTCGCCGACATTCTCACCGCGACGGTCGGGGCGGCCGCACCCTACGGTGTCCCGGTGACGATGAAGACCCGCAAGGGCATCGACGACGACCACGTCACCTACCTCGACGCCGGCCGCGTCGCCGAGGACTCCGGCTGCGCAGCCATCGCACTGCATGGGCGGACCGCGGCACAGCACTACTCCGGCACCGCCGACTGGGCAGCGATCGCGGCGCTGGTCGATCACGTGCGGATCCCTGTCCTGGGCAACGGAGACATCTGGGAGGCCGACGATGCCGTCCGTATGTCTGAGAGCACTGGATGCGCCGGTGTGGTCGTGGGCCGAGGATGCCTCGGGCGGCCATGGTTGTTCCGTGATCTGGCGGCGGCGTTCGCCGGCCAGCCGGCGCGTTCCCTTCCGACGCTCGGCGAGGTGGCCGCCATGATGCGCCGGCACGCCGAGCTGCTCGCGCACCACATGGGGGAGGAGCGTGGCTGCAAGGAGTTTCGCAAGCACATCGCCTGGTATCTCAAGGGCTTCCGGGCGGGAGGGCAGGTCCGACAGCTGCTCGGCTTGGTCTCCACGCTCGCCGACCTCGACCGTCTGCTCGGCGACCTGGACCCCGAGGAGGCGTTCCCGATGTCCGAGCTCGGTTCGCCGCGTGGACGTCAGGGCAGCCCACGGTCGGTCGCCCTGCCGCACGGGTGGCTCGATGACCGTGACCGCGGCTGCGCCGGCCCTGAGGCCGAGGCGGGGATATCCGGCGGCTGACTGTCGCCGCCGATGACCGAGCTCAACATCAGGGCCGAACGCACGAGTAGTCTCCGCTTGAAGCCTCTTCTGGTGGGAGCCGCGTCATGGTCAAGTACGTGTACGACTTTTCCGAAGGCAGCCGGGAGATGCGCGACCTCCTTGGTGGCAAGGGGGCCAACCTGGCCGAGATGGCCAATGCCGGCTTCCCCGTCCCTCCCGGTTTCACGATCACGACGGAGGCCTGTCGCGCGTACCTTGAGCACGGCGAAGAACCCGAGGGCCTACGCGTCGAGGTGACCACGCACCTGCGCGACCTCGAGAAGGAGATGGGCAGGACGCTCGGTGACGCGCGGGATCCGCTGCTTGTGTCAGTGCGCAGCGGGGCGAAGTTCTCCATGCCGGGGATGATGGAGACAGTCCTCAACGTCGGTCTCAATGACGAGTCAGTCACCGGTCTTGCCGCACAGGGTAGTGACGACCGGTTCGCGTGGGACTCCTACCGGCGGCTGATCCAGATGTTCGGTCGTACCGTGCTCGGCATCGAAGGCCCGGACTTCGAGTCCGCCATCGATGACGCGAAGCGGGACCTGGGCGTCAGCGACGATCTCGAGCTGGACGTCGACCATCTCAAGGAGCTGGTCGAGCGCTTCAAGTCAATCGTGCGCGAACAGACCGGGCGCGACTTCCCGCAGCAGCCACGCGAGCAGATGGATCTCGCGGTACGCGCCGTCTTCGACTCGTGGAACGCCGAGCGCGCGATCCTGTACCGCCAGCGCGAGGGCATCCCCGTCGACCTGGGCACGGCCGTCAACATCTGCTCGATGGTCTTCGGCAACCTCGGAATGGACTCCGGCACCGGCGTGTGCTTCACCAGGGACCCGGCCACTGGGGCGCAGGGTGTCTACGGTGACTACCTGCAGAACGCTCAGGGTGAGGACGTGGTCGCGGGCATCCGCAACACCTTGCCACTCGCGGAGCTCGAGCGACTCGACAAGTCCTCCTACGACGAGCTGATGGGATACCTCCAGCGCCTCGAGCACCATTACCGCGACATGTGCGACGTCGAGTTCACGATCGAACGCGGCAAGCTGTGGATGCTGCAGACCAGGGTCGGGAAGCGGACCGCGGAGGCGGCCTTCACCGTCGCCACCCAGTTCCACGATGAGGGACTGATCGACGCCGACGAGGCCCTGCGCCGCGTCACCGGCGCCCAGCTGGCTCAGCTCATGTTCCCCAAGTTCGACCCGAAGGCGGACAAGACGCTGCTGGCGAAGGGCATCGGCGCCTCGCCCGGTGCCGCGTACGGTGAGGTGGTGTTCGACTCGGCGACAGCGGTGAAGCGCGCCGCGGAGGGCACCAAGATCCTTCTGGTACGCCGGGAGACGAACCCCGACGACCTGTCGGGGATGATCGCGGCAGAGGGGATCCTGACCAGCCGAGGCGGCAAGACGTCCCACGCCGCCGTGGTGGCGCGCGGGATGGGCAAGACCTGCGTGTGCGGCGCCGAGGACCTCGAGGTGGACGCCAGTGAGAAGCGCATCGAGGGGCCCGACGGTCTGGTGCTCCACGAGGGCGACGTGCTGTCCATCGACGGGCTCACCGGTGAGGTATTCAAGGGCCAGGTGGCGGTGGTGCCTTCGTCGGTGGTGCGCTACTTCGAGGGCGAGCTCGACCCCACGGCAGACGAGGCGGACGAACTGGTCAAGGCAGTGCACACGGTGATGTCTCACGCCGACAAGGTTCGCCGGATGGGTGTCCGGGCCAACGCCGACAATGCCGAGGACGCCGACCGGGCTCGCCGTTTCGGCGCTCAGGGCATCGGGCTGTGCCGCACCGAGCACATGTTCCTCGGCGATCGCAAGCGGTACGTCGAGCGGCTCATCCTGGCCAGGAAGGAGTCCGGACGCGATGCAGCGCTGGAGGAGCTCGCACCGCTGCAGCGCGAGGACTTCGCCGAGATCCTCGCCGCGATGGATGGCCTCCCGGTCACCATCCGGCTGATCGACCCCCCGCTGCACGAGTTCCTGCCCGACCTGACCGACCTCTCCGTCGAGGTCGCCCTGGCCGAGGAACGGGGCGAGGACGCGAGCCGGGCCTCCCAGCTGCTCGTAGCGGTCCGCCAGCTGCACGAGCAGAACCCGATGCTAGGACTCCGGGGTGTCCGTCTCGGCTTGCTCGTGCCTGGCCTGATGACCATGCAGGTCCGCGCGATCGCCGAGGCCGCGGCACAGCTGAAGCAGGACGGCAAGGATCCTCGTCCCGAGATCATGGTCCCGCTGGTGGGCGCTGTCGAGGAGCTAGAACTGGCGCGCGAGGAGATCCAGGCCGTCCTCGACGAGGTCAGCGACAAGAGCGGGGTCGACGTCCACTGCCTGATCGGTACGATGATCGAACTGCCGCGGGCGGCGTTGACCGCGGGGGACATCGCGGCTGCCGCCGACTTCTTCTCCTTCGGCACCAACGACCTCACCCAGACCACCTGGGGGTTCTCACGGGACGACGTCGAGTCGTCGTTCTTCTCCACCTACCTGAGCAAGGGGATCTTCGCCGTGTCACCGTTCGAGTCGATCGACACCGGTGGAGTGGGGGAGCTGGTGCGCATCGGGACCACGTCCGGACGTGAGACCAAGCCCGAGCTCAAGATCGGCGTGTGCGGCGAGCACGGCGGCGATCCACTCAGCATCGGCTTCTTCCACGACGCCGGACTGGACTACGTCTCCTGCTCGCCGTTCCGGGTCCCGGTCGCCCGACTCGAGGCGGGCCGCAGCACGGTCTGGGTTGGTGACTGACCACGCGATGATGCACCCGCCGACGCGGCCTGGCTACGAGTGGCAGGCTGTCGAACGCTGGGCAGACGAGCCGCCGAAGCGCGCCGTCCGCGCGCCGTTCGAACGTGACCGGGCGCGGGTGCTGCACTCCTCGGCGCTGCGCCGGCTCGCGGCCAAGACGCAGGTCGTCGGGCCGGGCACCGACGACTTCCATCGCAACCGGCTGACGCACACCCTCGAGGTGGCACAGGTCGGACGAGAGCTCGCCACTGCTCTCGGCTGCGATCCCGATGTGGTCGAGACCGCCTGCCTGGCGCACGACATCGGGCATCCTCCGTTCGGCCATAACGGTGAGCGCGCCCTCGACGAGGCGATCGCCGGCGCCGGTGGTTTCGAGGGGAACGCTCAGACGCTCCGCCTCCTTACCCGGCTGGAGGCGAAGACCGAACGCCCGGACGGACGTAGCGCGGGTCTGAACCTGACCCGGGCCAGCCTCGATGCCGCGACGAAGTATCCCTGGTCACGTGACCAGGCACCGCGGTCGTCCGACGGGTTGCGCACGGACGGGAGACCCCACGGCGCCCGCAAATTCGGTGTCTATGCCGATGACATGGAAGCGTTCGAGTGGCTACGCAGGGATGCGCCACCCGCACGCACCTGCATCGAGGCGCAGGTGATGGACTTCGCCGATGACGTCGCGTACTCAGTCCACGACGTCGAAGACGGCGTGGTCAGCGGGAGCATCGACCTGGCCCGACTCGACGATCCGGGGCAGCGCCGCGACGTCTGGGCTGCGGTGCGCGACTGGTACATCCCGGACGCCTCCGACGACGAGCTCGCCGAGGCACTGGCGCGGCTGTCGGCGACGACCGGGTGGCCCGACCGCGTGTACGACGGGAGCAGGCGGGCGCAGGCGGCACTGAAGAACCTCACCTCGGAGCTGATCGGTCTCTTCTGCTCCGCGGTCGAGCAGGCGACGCACACCAGGCACGCGCCCGGCCCGCTGACCCGCTACGCCGTCGACCTGGCGGTACCGGAGCAGACCAGGATCGAGATAGCGGTGCTCAAGGGCATCGCCGCGCACTACGTGATGCGCGCCGAGGACCGGATCGCAACGATGCTCCGGCAGCGCGAGATGATGTCGGAGCTGGTGTCGGAGCTCCGCTTGCGAGCGCCGGAGGTCCTGGAGCCGGCATTCCAGGCGGACTTCACCGCGGCGCCCGACGACGCGGCAAGGCTCCGGGTCGTGGTGGACCAGGTCGCATCGTTCACAGACGGCTCCGCGGTGGCTTGGCACGCCCGGCTGACTGCGTAGACTGCGCGGGGTGGCTGGCCGGATCCGGGACGACGACATCGCTCTGGTCCGTGAGCGGGCCAGGATCGACACGATCGTCAGTGAGCACGTCACCTTGCGCAAGGCCGGCGGCGGGTCGCTGAAGGGTCTGTGCCCCTTCCATGACGAGAAGTCCCCGTCGTTCCATGTCACCCCGAGCCGCGGCTTCTACCACTGCTTCGGATGTGGCGAGGGTGGGGATGTCATCACGTTCGTGCAGAAGGTGGAGGGGCTGGGCTTCACCGAGGCCGTCGAGCGGCTCGCGGGACGGACCGGAGTGCAGCTCCGCTACACCGAGGAGGGCCCGGGGGCTGGACCCCGACCGCAGCCGGGTCAGCGGTCTCGGCTCGTCGAGGCGCACCGGCTCGCCGCGGAGTTCTACGTCGGCCAGCTCGTTGACGCTCCGGAATCGCTGCCGGGTCGACGGTTCCTCGACGAGCGCGGCTTCGACAAGTCTGCGGCGGAGACATTCGGGGTCGGATTCGCGCCCCGCAGCGGTGACGCACTGCTTCAGCACCTGCGACACAAGGGTTTCAGAGATGACGAGCTCGTCACCGGCGGCCTGGTCGCGCAGAGCGGCCGGGGTCCGTACGACCGGTTCCGTGGGCGGCTCCTGTGGCCGATCCGCGACGTATCGGGCGACGTCGTGGGATTCGGTGCCAGGCGGCTGTTCGAAGACGATCGGATCGTGGCCAAGTACCTCAACACCCCCGAGACACCGATCTACAAGAAGAGCCAGGCGCTGTACGGGGTGGACCTGGCACGCCGCGAGATCGCGCGCCGTTCTCAGGCCGTCGTGGTCGAGGGCTATACCGACGTCATGGCGTGCCACGTGAGCGGTGTCCCGACCGCGGTGGCGACCTGTGGTACATCTTTCGGTGAGGACCACGCCAGGGTGCTGCGACGCTTGCTGCTCGACCACGACGAGTTCCGTGGTGAGATCATCTTCACCTTCGACGGCGACGAAGCCGGGCGGCGCGCGGCGCTCAAGGCGTTTTCCGGCGACGCCCATTTCGTCGCGCAGACCTACGTCGCGGTCGAGCCGGAAGGGCTCGATCCTTGTGAGCTCAGGCTCAGCAAGGGCGACGCCGGTGTCCGGGAGCTGATCGCCCGGCGAGTGCCGCTCTACCGTTTCGTACTCGGCAATGTGCTCGAGCGCTACGACCTCGACCGGGCCGACGGGCGGATCGACGCGATGCGTGAGGCGTCCCGCCTGGTGGCCAGCATCCGTGACAGGTCCAAGGTCGAGGCGTTCGCTCGTGAGCTCGCCGGCATGATCGGTCTGGACGTCGAGGAGGTCCGCGCCGAGGTTCGCAACGCCGTCAAGCGTGGGGCACCGGCTGGTCGCGACGTGCGCCCGTCGCCCTCCGATGCGCCGGCGTCGACTTCGGCCGCCGATTCCGCCCCCCAGCGGCCCCATCTTCGCGACCCGCGCTTCGCCGTCGAGCGCGAGACGCTCAAGCTCGTCCTGCAGTCGCCCGGGCTCGCGCCCGAGCAGATGTCGGAACTGGAGATGGCCGACTTCCAGCACCCCACGTACGCCTTGGTCTGGCAGGCGGTGGTCGCAGCCGGCGGCGTGACGTCCGCCGCAGAGGGATGGGTCACGTCAGTCCGTCAGCGCTGTCTGGACCCCGAGGCATCGTCAACGATCACCGCGCTCGCCGTCGAGCCCTTGCTGGCCGGCGGAGAGGTGACGCAGCGATACGCCCAGTCCAACGTCGCCCGGCTGCGCGAGCTCACGGCCCTGCGGCGCATCGACGATGTGAAGTCGAAGCTGCAGCGGATGAATCCCGTTGAGCAGGCTGCCACCTACAACCGGCTGTTCGGGGAGCTGGTCGCGCTCGAGGGCCACCGGCGGACACTGCGTGAGCGAGCCATCGGCGGCGAGTGAGATCAACGCCCGGTCCGTACGGGACCGCCCGACAGGCTGGGCTTCTGCTCCGCGTGATCTGCCCGAGCAGATCCTGCGTTCCACCACGCCGTGCCCGTCGACCCCGCAGACTGATGGCCTGTCGAGAAACCGGTCAGGGGCCTGCCGCATGCCGAGCACTGTGCGTGTGCCGTCATGCCTGGCCGCCAGCATCCGGGGCGCCCAGTGCGCCATCGGATTGCGTCGAGACCGTCGATGAAGCGCGAACCGCTGAGCGTGCTGCGACCACCAGTCCTGATCGACCTCGACGTCGAGTCCGACGGCACCGACCTGGTCAGGGCGTACCTCACGGACATCGGACGCGTACCTCTCCTGACCGCCGTCCAGGAGGTGGAGTTGGCTCGCTGGACCGAGGCCGGCGTGCTGGCGGAGGCGGCGCTGCGGAACGACCTGGACCTCCCCGCCGACGAGCGGGCCGACCTTGCCGCCGTCGCGGACCTCGGGGCCCGGGCGAAGTCTCACCTGCTTCAGGCGAACCTGCGGCTTGTCGTCTCTGTCGCCAAGCGGTATCTGGGCCGTGGCCTGCCGATGCTGGACCTCATCCAGGAAGGCAACATCGGTCTGATCCGTGCGGTCGAGAAGTTCGACTACGAGCGTGGCTTCAAGTTCTCCACCTACGCCACCTGGTGGATTCGTCAGGCGATCGCCCGATCGCTGGCCGATCAGGCTCGCACGATCCGGATACCGGTGCACGTGATCGAGGAGATTCGCAGAGCCGAGCAGACCGAACGTCAGCTTTTCCAGGAGAACGGGAGACCTCCGACGGTGGAGGAGATCGCAGCCGAGCTCAATGTCCCCCCGCAGCGTGCCCGGGAGCTGCTGCTGCTGGCACGCGATCCGGTCTCGCTGGACAGCCCGCTCGGTGAGTCCGACGGCTGGCACCTGCGCGACGTCGTCGAGGATACGCATGCGCAGTCGGCCGTCGACATCGTGGGCGCCGTACTGATGCGCGATGACATCGATAGGGTGCTGACGTCGCTGTCGGAGCGGGAGCGACGGCTCATCCGACTGCGGTACGGCCTCGACGACGGTCTGGCGAAGACCTTGGAGCAGGTGGGGCTCGCGTTCGGTGTGACGCGCGAGCGGGCACGGCAGATCGAGAGCAGGGCCTTGGGCAAGCTTCGGCTTGCGTCGTGCGCGGCTCCCCTGCACGAATACTTGCAATGATGGCGCGTGCGCCCGTTCCAGCGACATGCGGTGCCGGCCGAGGTTCGCTCCCGGCTGCCACTTCAGCCCCGGGAGCGACCGCTGGCAGCTGCGGTGACGTCCCAGACCGGGCTGTGGTGGGTCGGCACCCGCGCCGCTCTGCTGGTTCCGGAGGACAGCACGGGTAGCTACCTCAGGCTGCCCTGGGAGGTCATCGAGCGTGCCTCCTGGGAGAGCGACAGCCGACGGCTGGTGGTCGTTGAGGTGGCCGAGTACGGCCAGGTGAACCCCCGGCGGTCAGCGGCCTTCGATGATGCGTCGTTGCTCTTGCGACTGATCCGGGAGCGGATCACGGCGAGCGTCGTGATGAGCCGGTTCGTACCGGTAGACGGACGTCGTGGCCTCAGGGTGATCGGACGTCGAGCTCCCGGGACCGATGATCCCGTCTCCTGGTCGTTCGTGATCGACCCTGGACTTGACGTCGACGACCCCCTGGTCCGCGCCGCGGCGGATCACGCGCTGGAGGAGGCCGAGCAGGAGCTCTGATCACCAGCCCCTTCATCGACCGGCTCCCGCACCATCGGCTGGCTTCGACGTTCGAGCGGGTGGCTTGCTAACCTAGCCAGGCCGCTGAGGCGACCGCTGGCCCGCGCGAGCACAGCCAGCGCCTTCCCGCGTAGCTCAATTGGCAGAGCATCCGACTGTTAATCGGACGGTTACTGGTTCGAGTCCAGTCGCGGGAGCAAGCGCAAGCCAGGTCGAGTGCGTGCCGGAGTATTGATTGGACAGCCCGTGCCATGGCCTGCCCGATCGCTTGGTTGTGCCGACAATTGGCCGGCCCGCTGGTGCATCGGATTGGTTCTCCGGTGCTGCTGCCCGCACTGCTCGCGGCATCCTCACAGGCGCGGTGTGACTGCCCGTAAGCCGCTGGTGGATCAGTGGAGGCGCCGCCAGGGTACGGCTCGACGTACCGGCGCCACGCGGCCGGCATGAACGCCTGGGACGCGCAATTGAGCAGCGTAACGAGGTGCTTGCCGAGGTGCTCCGCTGAGGTCGTTCAGCTGCGCCACCGTGAACGGCGGATGTCGAGTCCTCGCATACGGCGACGAGGTCGCTTATCCGCGCCCCGGTCGGGGTCGTCGTCCGAGGGCGTGTCGCAGCGCCGAGGATGGCCGGGCAGTGGTGAAGCCGGGGAAGACCCAGCTGTGCTGCAGACGGGGCCGCTTCGTCGATCCCGCGCCACTCAGCCGCGGCGTAAGCAGACATCGTCCAGCGAGTTGGCTCGTGGGCCATCAGTTGCGGGCACATTGCATGGACGTGATACTGACCGCTTCGGCGGTCCGAGAGGAGAGTTCCCTTGCGAAAGTTCCTGGCGCTGTTGGCGGGCGTGAGTCTGGTGGTACCGGCATCTGTGGGTTTGGTCTTTACCGCGCCGGCCGTGTCGCAGGCTCACGGGCATCCCGAGCGGGGACACATCACGAAGGAACCGGCGCCGGTGGAGCGGGTCGGCCGGGTTGACCTGCGTACCTTCCCTGGAGTCCCTCGGCGGCACAAGGGCCTGGCGACAGCAAGTGAGTTCGGCAACTGGCTGCATCGCGACGAGAAGGAATCCGGGGTCAGGAGTACCACGTCGCTTGCACCACCCTCGCCAGGCAACCGTCCCGTCGATGTGAGGCAGAACCGCCTCGGCTGGGAGGGACTCGACCAGGCTGACCAGCGCCTAGCCGGCGGCGGGAACCAGTTCTCCGTAGAGCCTCCCGACCAGGGATTGTGTGTGGGCGGCGTGAACCCCGACGATCCGGGCTTCGGACCTGAGGTCGTCGAGTCCGTGAATGATGCAGTCACTGTCTACGACAGTAAGGGCAACCAGCTCGCCCCCGTCTTCACTTTGGACGAGTTCTATGGCCTGCCACCGACCATCAACCGCACGACCGGCGAATACGGTCCATTCCTGACTGACCCGAAGTGCTACTTCGACGTCGACACGCAGCGCTGGTTCCATTCGGTCTCGGTGATCAGCCAGGACCCGAAGACGGGTGACCTCGAGGCTCCTTCGTTCGTGTACTTCGCCGTCAGCACGTCAGCGGAGGCTTTGGGGCCGTACAACATCTACCGCATCGACACCACCGACCCGGCGCACGCCGACTGCCCGTGCTTCGGCGACCAGCCACTCATCGGAGCCGACAAGTACGGGTTCTACATCTCAACAGCCGAATACCCGATCGTCGGTGACGGCTTCAACGGCCCGCAGATCTACGCCTTCGACAAGAGCGCCCTGACGGCCGGTTCGCTGGGACCGGTGGTGCACTTGAGCGGGATCACCCACGTCGCCGGCGGCCGTACGACGGGTACCGTTCAGCCAGCCATGTCCCCCGATGCGGTCTTCGAGACGGCGCACAACGGCACTGAATACTTCCTCTCGAGCTTCGACTGTCTGCCGGTCGCCAATTGTCCGATCGCGCCGGGCCAGTTCGACAAGATCACGGTCTGGGCACTCACCGGCACCCGTTCGCTCGGCACGGCCAACCCCAACCTCACCTTGTCGTTGAAGGACATTGACAGCGAGGTGTGGGGCACCCCCGTGCCACAGCGCCAGAAGCCTGGTCCACGGCCGCTAGGGGAGTTGGTAGGGGAACCGCTACCGCTGGTCGAGGCGAACGATTCCCGGATGAACCAGGTGGTATTCGCCGACGGGATGCTCTGGAGCGCCCTGAACACCGTCGTTGCACAGCGACGCGACGGGATCGCCTACTTCATCGTCGATCCCTCCGTCTCCGACGGCCAGGTTCGAGGCACGATTCACAACCAGGGTTATGTAGCGTCGGCTGACACCTATCTGTCGTTCCCCGCGGTCGGCGTCAACGGCGAGGGTAAGGGCGTCATCGCCATGAGCCTCATGGGACCGGAGATGTTCCCGTCGGCAGCCCAGATCCAAATCAACAAGTCCGGCGTGAAGGGAAAGGTCGAGGTCGTCGGGCTCGGCTACCGGCCGGAGGATGGCTTCACCTGCTACGAAGCATTCATCGGCGAGGAGACCGAGTGCCGCTGGGGTGACTACTCCGCGTCCGTCGGCACACCCGACGGGGCGGTCTACTCCGCTACCGAGTTCATCGGCAACAACGCCCGAACCGAGTCGGCGAACTGGAGCACATTCGTGTGGCCGACAGGATCTTCCCGCAGCCACTAAGAGGAGGAGCGCAGCAGGACATGCATAGGCGCCCACTTATGCGGGCTGGCTCGCATAAGTGGGCGCTGTGCGCGAGATATGGGGCCAAGCTGGACTAATGGTCGTTCACTCGGATGTGGGAGGTGGGACGCTGTAGTTGCGGCGGGCACGCTCGGATGGGTGTGCACCAGCCAGCGGGGAGGGATAACGGGGTTGCACACGTCGAGGCAGAGCCGCACAGTTGCGATGGCAGCGATCCTCGGATTGCTCGTCGCGGCGGACGTAGGCCTGGCCGACTCGATCGTCAAAGAACCGGTTTCACCGAGGCAAGCGGTGGCAGCGCCTCCGCCCATCCCACCCGCCCCACCAGCTGTTCGGGACGTCAATGCTCTCCACCTGCCGCCGCGACATGGAATCACGACGGTTGTCAGCCTCACGTTCGACGACGGTCTGCGTGATCAATACGCGCTCAGGACGTTGCTACCCGCCTATCACCTCACCGCGACGCTCTACGCCAACAGCGGACTGCTGGCGAACGCCGGCTACCCCGGCCGCATGTCGCTTTCAGCTTTGTACGATCTGGCTCAGCACGGCGTGGAGATCGGTGGGCACAGTACACATCACCCCGACCTGGCCGCATTGCCAACCGTGACTGCCCAGCAGGAGATCTGCGGGGATCGAGACCAGCTTCGGGCGTGGGGCTTCGAGGTGGTGAGCTTCGCGTATCCCTCGTCGAGCTCTGATCGTGCGGTTCGACGTATCCCCGCACGCTGCGGCTACCTGAGCGCCCGGTCGGTCGGCGGAGTTGTGTGTCGCGGCTGCACGTCGGCGGAGAGGTATCCCCCACGTCATAGATACTCGCTGCGCACGCCTGACGGGGTCGAGTGGCGAACCCCGCTGAGCGAGCTGAAGCGGGAAGTCGTGGTGGCCGAGCGTTCGGCGGCGACGACAGGAGTCCCCTCCTGGCTGATCTTCAACTTTCACCACATCTGCGACCGCTGCAACAAGTACGCCACCACCCAGGAGAACCTGGCAGCGCTCATGGACTGGCTCACCGACCGCCCCGCCTCAACCGCCGTGCGGGCCGTGGGTGCTGTCATGTTGCACGGCTTCAGGTGAGAAGGGTCCACCATCGTCGAGCGGCACGACCTGCTCGTGAATCCGGCGTGCGGGGTGCGTGATGAGGAACCGCGGCTCCGGTCCGGAGAGGAGGCCCTCCGAAACCGATACTATTTCACCGTTAGTACCTCTGAGAACACGCAGCGTGGCTATGCTGCTCTGGCCAGGCTGAAACGGGGGAACGATGACCGACTGGGCGCACACAGATGAGCATCACGATCTGGCCATGAGCTGGCAGCATGAGGCGAAAGCCCGCGAACGCGACGAGGCGGCCGATCGTCGTGACGAAGTCGCGAACGCACGTGATGCGCTGGCCGACAGACGCGACGCCGAAAGCCTCGATCTCGATGTCGACACCGATCTGCTGCTCGCGCTGGGCGCAGAGCGGGACGCGCTCGCCCAAATCCGGGATCGGACCGCGGATGGTCGCGACGTCGCCGCAACTCTTCGGGCGTTCACCAGGAACCAGGCGGACCTCCATGCCGCCCGTGACCGCGAGGCTGCACGGCAGGACCGACGCCAGAGCCGCGAAGACCGCGAGCTGTCGGAGGCCGACCGTTCCGATCTGATCGACGCACGGCACACCGCCGCACGGCGCCGAGATGATGCGGCGAACGACCGGCTCGCCTCGGCGGTCGACCGGATGGAGGCGGCGGCGGACCGCTGGGAGTCCGCCGGCGATCGCCACCGGGCGGCAGAAGATCGCCGCCGGCTGGCCGCGAAAGGCCAGACCAGAGGGAGCCCCGCTGGTCAGATGCGAGTGATCCAGGCCGGCGGAAACGCCTCGGCGTCGGCGGAGACGACCGGCTGATCGGCCACGCTGTCGGGTCGCTGGACCGGTTCACTGTGGAAGGCGCTCCAGGAGCCCACGCACGAAGGCGGCCTGTCCCCCGTGCTGCATCCCGTCATTGATGACGCTGACGAGCCGCACCCCGAGCGTGACAGGCGGGTCCCACCGCTCATCGACGACACGGTTCAGATCGTCGTCGGTGACGGTGCGAACGAGCTCGACCGATTGATCGGCCACATCATGGTGGTACCCCATTAGTAGGGCCCCATCGGGGCGAACCCTTGCCACATCGCCGGACGAATGTCCGTAACCGGTAGCGGAGGTCTCGAACGGAAGTGCGAAGCGGTCGGCCCAGCGCCGCGCAGTCCAGACCTGCTCGACGCCGAAGGCAGCGGCGACGTGATCGTCCTCGACGCGGGTCAGATGCCAAACCAGCCAGCCGATCGTGTTGGCCTCGTCGTCGGCGCGCCAGCCGAGCTGGTCGGGCGTGAGATGGTCGACCACTTGATCCACCACCTCGCGGATCCGGCCGAACGAGTCGGTGAGCAGCTCCCCGCTTCGCATGATCGACACTCCTGCGCTTGCCGTCCTAGTTCCCGATCAGAGGGTCTCCACGAGGTTACGGTGTGGGCCTACGCCAGACCCACCCGGCCGTCAGCGCACCGCCAGGTCGTGGATACAGATCGGTACCGACCCCTCCGCCCCGTAGGATCAGACCCATGCGCGACGACCCACCATCCACGGCCGACAGCGACCCCGCGCGTTCACGCCGGGAGCTCGTCGCGAAGATGTTGCGCTACTTCGCCGGTTCGGTGGTCGCTGCGGTCTGTAGCGAGACGACGTTCCTGCTGCTGTACGGCGCGCTGACGACGTCCCCGGCGGTCGCATCGAGCCTCGGCTGGCTGGCGGGTGCGATGCCCAACTACTGGCTGAACCGCACCTGGACCTGGCGCCGTCGCGGCAGGCCCAGCCTGACCCGGGAGGTGTTGCCGTATGTGGGGATCGTGCTCGGCACGCTCCTGCTGGCCGCCTTCACGACCAGCGTCGTCGACGCAGCACTTGTCGACGACGGCACGTCGGCCACCCTTCGGCTGGTGCTCGTCGGCGGGACGTTCCTGGCCGTGTACGGCGTGGTCTTCCTGTTGCGCTTCGTGCTGCTCGACCTGCTGTTCCGTCGCGGGGAAGCGAGCCCAGCGCGCGGTACGGTCGGGCCGGTGTCGGCCAAGGAGCCCGTGTGAGCGAGGAGATAGGTATCGGGGCGTTCAGCCAGGCGACCGGCCGTGGCCTGGAAGATGCGTCGGGGCAGCACCAGCGTCGCTATCGCGCCTATCAGTTCGAGCTCATCTCCCGCCACTGCGGTCCGTCCGTACTCGAGATCGGGGCCGGCCTAGGTGAGTTCGCCAGCCAGTTCAGCGGCCTGCGCCGGCACGTCGTCACCGATGTGGATCCGGCCGCGGTCGAGCAGATGCGGCACCGTTTCGCCGACCGTCCGGAGGTCGAGGCACTCCACCTGGATCTGGCGGGCGCCTTGCCCGACATCGGCCCTCCAGTGTCCACGGTCGTGGCCATCAACGTTCTTGAGCACATACAGGACGACACCGCCGCACTGCGGTCACTGTCCCAGCTGGTCGAACCCGGCGGCACGATCGTGGTGTGGGTACCTGGCTATATGCAGCTCTACGGGGACTTCGACCGGCGCGTCGGCCACGTCCGCCGCTATACGCCCGAAACTCTCCGCACTGCTTTCCTAGGGGCCGGACTGGTGCCGACGTGCGTACGTCCGGTCAACCTGCTCGGGGGAGTCGCCTGGTGGATCGCCGTGCGGCGCGGCGGAGTCGGTAGCCCGCGACCGGAGCTGCTGCGGATCTACGACCGCTTCATCGTTCCGGTGACGCGAGCCCTGGAGAGCCGGGTCACGCCGCCTTTCGGTCAGTCTGTGCTCTCGGTCGCCACCGTGCCCGCAGTCACCGGCTCCCGCTGACCGCCGCGCAGCGCGGTGAGCCCCAGGGCGGCACCCGCAGGCAGCAGCGCCAGTGCCGGCACCTGGTAGCGCCAGGAGAAGTCTGTGGTGCTGTCTGGGATGGCGAGCAGCCCGGCGCCGGTCACGGTGAACAGCAGGCAGATCGAGCGCAGGCCGGACCTTCGGGCCCCCCCGACCCCGAGACCGCCCAACAGGCCGAGCACCAGACAGCCGAGAAGCGCCGGGCCAGGCAGGTAGACCACCCACGAGTAACCAGCCAGCAGGTC
>JBKPNJ010000162.1:0-5841 GCA_046732575.1 Actinomycetota bacterium | reverse complement strand
TCATTCCCGGGCTGCATGACACGCTGGCTCACCGGCCCACCTTCTCACCGGTCGGTCCGTGCGCGACCACACGGGCGACCTGCGCGGGATCCACGTCCGGGGCATCCCGGCGCAGCCACAGGAAGTACTCCACATTGCCTGCCGGGCCGGGAAGCGGACTGGCAGCGAGCATGCGTACACCCAGCCCGGTCCCGCGGGCCGCCGTGGCCACGGAGACGACGGCCTGCGCGCGCAGCTGCGGATCTCTGACCACCCCCCGACCGATGTTGTCCCGGCCCACTTCGAACTGAGGTTTCACCATCACCGCGAAGTCGGCACTGCCCGACGCGACGCCGGCCAGCGCCGGAAGGACCGCGGTCAGCGAGATGAAGGAGAGATCGGCCACGACCACCTCGACCGGCTCTCCGACGTGGGCGAGGGTGAGCTCACGAACGTTGACCCGGTCGAGCACCCGGACCCGCTGATCAGTACGCAATGACCACGCCAGCTGTCCGTACCCGACGTCGACCGCGATCACCTCGCGTGCTCCGGCACGCAGGAGCACATCGGTGAAGCCACCCGTCGACGCGCCGGCGTCCAGGCACCGTCGGTCACCGACGTCGAGACCCTGCGGCGCGAACGCGGCGAGAGCGCCGGCAAGCTTGTGACCGCCGCGCGAGACGTAGTCGGGTCGACTGTAGTCGGCGCGGACCACGATCGGGGCGTCGGTGCTGACCACGGTGGCGGTCTTGCTCGCGACGGCGCCGGACACCGCCACCCGCCCGGATGCGATGAGGTCACCCGCGTGCACCCGGGACCGCGCCAACCCCCGTCGGACCAGCTCCGCATCGAGGCGCATCCGCCGCGCCATCGGCTCAGCCGCCCTGATCGGCAGGACGATGGTCGCCCTCCGGACCGCGCATAGGTGGTCCGGCGGGCTCGTCAGCAGCGAGCGCGGCACCGAGCCGAGCCTGGATGTCGTCGTAGATCCGGATGTGGTCATCGATGGGCGCGGTGTCGACATCGGCCAGCCGGGCGACCGCGGCGTCGACCCGGTCGTCGCCGGTCGAGCCGGGATGCTGCTCAGTCACGTCGTCGGAGGTCATGACTGCACACGCTAGCCGGTCGGCCGGACGTTCCCGGTCAGCCGCAGCCGACGTGCCGCCTCGGTCGCATCGATCACGCGTTCGCCTCCGCTTCCGTCCCCCGCATCGCGGTGACGCCAGGCGGCACTCACCGCGGCCCGCAGCCCAGCGAGCTGCTCGACGTCGCCGGGGGCGACCGAAGTGGCATCGCCTGAGACGCCGCGTGTGGCTCTGCCCGTGTCATCCGGATGCTCGCGTGTCAGCTGCAGGACTCCGTCCTCGCGCACCCTGGCACGCCAGCTGCCGCAGCCGACTTCGTCGCCTGACCAGT
Organism: Actinomycetota bacterium; assembly: GCA_046732575.1. Classification (GTDB taxonomy): domain Bacteria; phylum Actinomycetota; class Actinomycetes; order Propionibacteriales; family Nocardioidaceae; genus JBKPNJ01. The sequence continues at coordinate 4,446 of JBKPNJ010000162.1, read as the reverse complement.
TGACTTTCGGGTGTCTGATGGTGAGTCCGGCGAGGTCTGTCGCCACGTAGGTCGGTCGCCGAGGCGGGTCCGCGGCCAGCAGCGTCGGCAGGTCGGTGACCCCCGTGAGCACGAGCAGGCTGTCGGCATGGCAGGCGTTGGCTCCTTCGATGTCGGTGTCGAGCCGGTCTCCGACCACGATCGGGTGGTCGGCGCCGACCCTGATCAGCGTCTCGTCGAAGAGCGGGGTCCCCGGCTTTCCCGCCACCTCGGGCTGCCGCCCGGTGGTCACCGCCAGCACCGTCACCAGCGCGCCGTTGCCCGGCGCCAGCCCACGCGCAGTAGGGATCGTCTGGTCGGTGTTCGATGCGATCCACGGCAGCCCGCGGGCCAGGGCGATCGCGCCCTCGCAGAGCAGCCGCCAGCCGACGTCGGGGTGGAACCCCTGGACCACCGCGACCGGGTCGTCATCGGCGGAGCCGACGGCCCGGAGCCCGTGCTCGGCCAGCGCCGCGACCAGCCCCTCACCGCCCACCACGAGGATCGCCGATCCCGCCGGGAACCGCGCCGCCAGCAGCCGCGCGGCGGCCTGGGCGGAGGTGACCACGTCATCAGCGGCTGCTGTGACGCCGAGATCGACGAGGTGCCGGGCGATCGTCTGCGGAGTGCGGGCCGCATTGTTGGTGACGAACGCCAGCTTCATCCCGGTCCTTCTCAGCTCATCGAGGCGGCGGGGGACGCCGGCAACAGGCTGTTCACCCACGTAGACGACTCCGTCCAGGTCGAGCATCGCCGTGTCGTAGGCCTCGGCCAGGGACAGGTCGGAGCGCTTCAGCTGATGCCCTGCCGCGGCCGACCCGCCGTTACCGGCGCTCCGCCCGGGAGATTCCGCAGCCGCTTGGCGTCCCTTCCCGGAACGCCGCTCGTTCTCCGGCACTGCGCCTTCCCTCCCCGCCCGGTCGCCTACGATGCAGCCGTGATGTCCACGCCGAGCGGCGCGACCAGGAGGCCGTTGGAGCTGCGCCCCTTCTCGGCTCTGCGGTACGCCCCGGAGTCGGTGACGTCGTTGTGGAACGTCACCTCTCCGCCGTACGACGTGCTCGATCCGGAGATGATCGCCGAGCTGCAGGCCCGGGACATGCACAACATCGTCCGCCTCATCCTTCCACGTGGTGCCGGATCCGCCGGCACTCGGCGACACCCGCCACCCGGACCCGGGGACGACGTACCCGGGTCGACGACCCGATCCGGGCGATACGAACAGGTCGCCCGCGAGCTTGCTGCCTGGCGGGCATCGGGCATCCTGGTCCGTGACCCGGTGCCGGCTCTGTACGTCTACGAGTACCTCGAGGACGGCCGGCTCGTGCGCGGGCTGATCGGCAACGTCGGCGTGTACGAGCCGGAGGAGAAGATCGTGCACCCGCACGAAGACGTCATGCCCGGACCTGTCGCAGACCGGTTCGAGCTCATGTCCACGACGAGGGCCAATCTCGAGCCCATCCTTTTGGTCTATGACGGGGACGGTCCCGCCAGCGACATCGTCGAACGCGTCACCGCGACGCCGCCGCAGCTGGTGGCGGCGAGCCCTGACGGGGCGGCACACCGGATCTGGGCGATATCGAACCCCGCCGATCTCGACCGGATCCGCCTCGACCTCGCCCCGCGCGATGCCCTCATCGCCGATGGGCATCACCGGTACGCGACGTACCGCAAGCTCCGGGACGCCGGCGTCCGGCGGGACGTCGCATCATCCGGGCGGCCCGGTCCGTGGGACGTCGGCCTGGCGATGCTCGTCGACCAGCAGCGTCATCCACTTCAGCTCGGCCCGATCCATCGCAGCCTCGCTGGTGTCACCCTCGACACGATCGACTCCAGCGGCCTGCTGACACTGACCAGAGCCCCGTCGCAGTCCGACGCGCTCGCAGCCCTGGCGGATGCGGCGGGCGGTCCCCGCCCGACCTTCGCGTTCAGCGACGGGACGACCTGGGTGGTGGGCCAGCGCGCCGACACGGCCAACGCCGCGGCGACACCGAGCCGATCCGAGGCCGCGGCGGCAGCAGCCGCCGCAGCGATCGATGTGGGCGTTCTGCACACTCAGCTTTTCCCCGCCTGGGGGGTCGATGAGCGCGACATCGGATACCACCACAGCGTCAAGCCGGCACTGGTCGCGGCGATGCACGGCGACGGCATCGCCGTGTTCACGAACCCGCCCTCGGCGGCGACCGTGATGACGATCGCCCGGAGCGGGGCGATGATGCCGCGCAAGTCGACGTCCTGGGGTCCCAAGCCACGGATGGGGCTCTTGATGAGGCTGGTTGACGCGCCTGCCCCTTGATGATCATGCGCACGGCTGACCCGGGATCACCTCCGCCTGCGCGCCTTGTGCACTTCCACCTCGACCCGGCTGATCGATCCCCCCGGTGTCCGGCGGAACCGGCGGCGCAGTGCACCCTCGATCTCGACCACATCGTCGGGCTGCCATGAGCGGACCGCTCGCTGTGCCCTGGCGGTCCACACCGCGCAGTCGATCGTGTCGACCTGCCGGCGACCCGGCTGCCTGCCAGCGCTGGGCGGGTCCCTGTCGACGATCAGCCGGAACGTCATCAGGACGTCTCCGCTGGGTAGCTCCCGAGCCTGCGGACACGCGGAGACCCGCCCCGTCAGCGCCACCTCGTTGCGGTGTGCGCCGGCTTGCCGCCGGCGAGTCTCCTCGCCCGCCCTGTCGTCCGTGACGGCCATCGTCGGCACCTTTCGTTGTGCCGATACTCACCGCCGCTGCGCCCGGTGGCCAAGCCCGCGAAGACCAACCGTGGAGAGCCAGCCGTTGAGCAGATGCCGTGGATAAGTCAGTGGACGGTGCCGCCGGCTTCCTCGCCGTTCTCGTCGGCAGGCTCGACGGTGTCGACGAGCTCGATGCCTTCCAGAGCAGCGGCGCGCTCCGGGGCATCCGTCACGCCGTCGCCGTCACTGGCCGCCGCCCGGTGGAACCATTCCAAGGCGTCCGACGCTCGACCTGCGGCCAGCAACGCCTCGGCGTAGGCGTAACGCATCCGCGCCGCCGGGGCGCTCCGGGTGCGCGACCCCCTCGCTGCGGCCTCCAGGAGCAACACCGCCGCCTCCGGCTGGCCCATGTCGAGCCTGGCGCCGGCCGCCACGATGAGCATCTCGGCCCGGTCCGCCGCGCTGAGCTGGTTGATCGCCGGCTCCTGCGCGATCTTCAAGGCTCGCTCCGGCCGGCCGAGTGCCCGCTCGCAGTCCGCGATCACCGGGAGGAACGCCGCGTTCCCGCTCATCCGCCGCACGGCCCGGAACTCCGTCAGAGCCTCCTGGTAGTGCCCGGCGGCGTAGGCTGCCTCAGCGCTCGCCTCCCGCACGACGGCGAGCCGCGCAGCCCGAGACCTCGCGGCCAGCGTGTGCTGATAGGCGACCTCCGGATCGACGTCGATGAGACGGCCCGCGGCGACCAGATGGCGGGCAACGCGTGCGGCCAGCTTCTCGGGCAGCGTGCGCAGCTGCTGCCGAACCGACTTGTCCAACTCGCGTCCGGTGATGTCGTCGGGTATCGGCGGCCCGTCATAGCGCACCTGGTCCGCCGACCGGGGCGCGCGGGGCCGCTGCTCACGGCCGCCGTCACGCGGTGACGTGCCCGATCGGCGGCTGGTCCCCCGGCCCGCCGCCCGGGCAGCGCCTGCGGAACCGGGTCCCGCGCCTCGGCCGCCGGAGCGGCGACTCGGGTCGACCATCTGGATTCCTCTCGGGGCCCGGGCGGCATCCCGCCGCGTCGCCAGCGAATATACGTTGGGCAGGTCACCGGGCCGGGTTTAAATGTCGCGGACCACTCTGACAAGAGTGGTCCGCGGCATTGTTGGGTGTCCGGCGACGTCCTACTCTCCCACGTGGTCCCCCACGCAGTACCATCGGCGCTGAAAGGCTTAACTTCCGGGTTCGGAATGGGACCGGGTGTTTCCCTTTCGCTAAGGTCACCGTAACTCTATGGAGATGTGATCGGGCAGCCCGACCGTATCTCGGGAACCTCACAGTGGACGCGTGACAAACCACACTCTTTGAGTGTAAGAGACAAGCCCTCGGCCTATTAGTACCGGTCGGCTCCGTGCATCGCTGCCTTCTACCTCCGGCCTATCAACCCAGTAGTATGCTGGGGGCCTTACCCGGTTGACCCGGTGGGAAACCTCATCTTGAAACGTGCTTCCCGCTTAGATGCTTTCAGCGGTTATCACTTCCGGACGTAGCTAACCAGCCGTGCTCTTGGCAGAACAACTGGCACACCAGAGGTCCGTCCATCCCGGTCCTCTCGTACTAGGGATAGCCTTTCTCAAGTTTCCTGCGCGCGCGGCGGATAGGGACCGAACTGTCTCACGACGTTCTAAACCCAGCTCGCGTGCCGCTTTAATGGGCGAACAGCCCAACCCTTGGGACCTACTCCAGCCCCAGGATGCGACGAGCCGA
>JBKPNJ010000161.1:0-3106 GCA_046732575.1 Actinomycetota bacterium | reverse complement strand
CGCCGGCTCAGGCGGACTGGCGCCGTTGCGCATCGGGCCGCCGGGCGCGACCAGCGGTTGGACCCTCCGCTGACAGGTGCGAGGATGGCTCATAACACCGCCGTGAAAGAAGAGGGCGCCGTGGCATCCGCATCTGATCGTCCCCCCGTCATCCATGAGGGACTACCGACCCAGCTTCCCGACATCGATCCGGACGAGACGCAGGAGTGGATCGACTCACTTGACGTCCTGCTCAAGGAGCGGGGGCGCGAGCGGGCGCGGTACGTGATGTTGAAGCTGCTCGAGCGAGCGCGCGAGAAGCACATCGGCGTGCCCGCCCTGCGCAGTACTGACTACATCAACACGATTCCGCCCGAGCGGGAGCCGTGGTTCCCCGGGGACGAGTACATCGAGCGGCGCATCCGCGCCTTCATCCGCTGGAACGCAGCGGTGATGGTGTCGCGCGCCAACCGCAAGGGGCTGGAGGTCGGGGGCCACATCGCGACCTACCAGTCCGCCGCGAGTCTCTACGAGGTCGGCTTCAACCACTTCTTCCGTGGCAAGGACCACAGCGGTGGCGGCGACCAGGTGTTCATTCAGGGCCATGCGTCACCTGGCATCTATGCGCGCGCATTCCTCGAGGGCAGGTTGACCGAGTCGCAGCTGGACAAGTTCCGCCAGGAGGTGTCACACGGCATCGGCAAGGGACTCTCGTCATATCCGCATCCGCGGCTGATGCCGGAGTTCTGGGAGTTCCCGACGGTGTCGATGGGTCTGACCGCTATCCACTCGATCTATCAGGCACGGTTCAATCGATACCTGCAGAACCGCGGGATCAAGGACACGAGCCAGCAGCATGTCTGGGCCTTCCTCGGCGACGGTGAGATGGGCGAGCCCGAGTCGCTAGGCGCAATCGGTGTGGCCGCCCGGGAGGAGCTGGACAACCTCACGTTCGTCGTCAACTGCAACCTGCAGCAACTCGACGGTCCCGTACGCGGCAACGGAAAGATCATCCAGGAGCTCGAGTCGTTCTTCCGCGGCGCAGGATGGAACGTCATCAAGGTGGTGTGGGGCCGGGAGTGGGACGCGCTGTTGGCCGCCGACGTCGACGGTGTCCTCGTCAACCGGATGAACACGACGCCTGACGGGCAGTTCCAGACCTACTCGGTCGAGAGCGGCGCATACATCCGCGACAACTTCTTCGGGACGGATCAGCGACTGCGAAAGCTCGTCGAGGGACTCACCGACGACGACCTGCGCAAGCTTCCTCGCGGAGGTCACGACTACCGCAAGGTGTATGCGGCGTTCGACGCGGCGATGTCGCACGTCGGCCAGCCCACAGTCATCCTGGCCAAGACCATCAAGGGTTGGACGATCGACGCTCTGGAGGGCAAGAACGCCACACATCAGATGAAGAAGCTGACCAAGGACGACCTGAAGAAGTTCCGCGACCGGCTCTACCTTCCCATCTCGGACGCGGACATCGACAACTCCGAGGTTGCGCCGTTCTATCACCCGGGCGCCGACTCAGACGAGATGCGCTACATGATGGACCGACGTCGCCAGCTCGGCGGGTCGCTGCCGCAACGACGGGTCAGACCAACACCTTTGCAGCTCCCCGGGGACGGCGCCTATGCAGAGCTCAAGCGGGGCTCGGGCAAGCAGGCCATCGCCACCACGATGGCGTTCGTACGGCTGCTGCGCGACCTGATGAAGGATGAGGCGATCGGAGCCAGGATCGTCCCGATCGCACCGGACGAGTTCCGGACGTTCGGTATGGACTCCATGTTCGCCAGCGCGAAGATCTACTCACCGCATGGCCAGCGCTACGAGTCGGTCGACCGCAAGATGCTGATGAACTACAAGGAGTCCGTCCAGGGACAGCTGCTGCACGAGGGGATCAGCGAGGCGGGCGCGATGGCCTCGACGATCGCGGCGGGAACCGCATATGCGACCCACGGCGAGCCGATGATCCCCGTCTATATCTTCTATTCGATGTTCGGCTTCCAGCGCACGGGCGACTCCATCTGGTCGTTCGCGGACAACCTCGGGCGCGGATTCCTCATCGGCGCTACCGCCGGGCGGACCACGCTGACGGGTGAGGGGCTCCAGCACGCCGACGGGCACTCCCCGCTTCTCGCCTCAACGAACCCGGCCGCTGTCCACTACGACCCGGCGTGGGCGTTCGAGATCAGTTACATCGTGCAGGACGGATTGCGCCGCATGTACGGCAGCACCGATTCGGCTCCCTACGGCGAGAACATCTTCTACTACCTCACCGTCTACAACGAGCCCACGGTGCAGCCCGCCGAGCCCGACGATCTCGACGTCGACGGGCTGCTCAAGGGCATCTACCTGTACCGCCGCGCCGATCGTGCGGGCAAGGAGAGTGACAACGCGCCCCCGGCTCAGATCCTCGCTTCCGGGGTGGCGATGCCGTGGGCCCTGCACGCTCAGCAGATCCTCGCCGACGACTACTCGGTGGCAGCCGACGTCTGGTCGGTCACGTCATGGAACGAGCTGGCCCGCGAGGCGGTGGCCGCCGACGACTGGAACCTGCTGCATCCAGACGACCCGCAGCGGATCCCTTTCGTCACAACGGTGCTGGAGGATGCACCCGGCCCCGTCGTCGCGGTCAGCGACTACATGCGCGCAGTACCTGATCAGATCTCCCACTGGGTGACCGGGCAGTGGCACTCGCTGGGCACCGACGGCTTCGGATTCGCCGATACGCGCCCTGCTGCGCGACGGTTCTTCAACGTCGACGCCCAGTCGATCGTCGTCGCCACGCTGCAGGCCCTGGCCAAGCGTGGTGAGGTCAAACCGGAGACGGTGCGGGAAGCCTTCGACCGGTTCCGGATCAACGATCCGACCGCCGTGCGTGACGTCAAGCAGGAAGGCGGCGAGGTCGGCTAGCCCACCACCCTCACCGTCACCCGAATGCCGACACCGCGATCCGACACTTGTTTCGCAGCGATCCGACACTTAACGGCAACGATCCGACACTTATCCGCAGTGATCCGACACCTGTCCGTGGTGATCCGACCCTGCTGCAGTCCGACATCGACTCGTCGATCAGCGGCTCGCCGATTTGACCCGGCTGAGGGGCAATCGCGCCGTGCTGCCC
>JBKPNJ010000160.1:0-10017 GCA_046732575.1 Actinomycetota bacterium | reverse complement strand
TGGCTCCAGGCGGACTCGAACACATCGGTGGGGATCGTCGCCTTCGTCAGCTCCTCGAGCTTGGCCTTTATCAGCGCCTTTGCGTCGTCGGGGCTCTTGTTGATGTAGTCGTTGGACTCGACATGAGCAGTCAGCAGATCGGTCACAAGGTCAGGGTTCGCCTTGAGGAAGTCGGTGTTCACCAGGAGCTGCGTGGTGACGAACTGGCCCTTCGGCCACAGGTCTGCCTCGTTGACGAGAACCTTCCCGCCCTCGTTGACCAGGATCGACGCGTACGGCTCGGGCACCCAGGCGCCGTCGATCTCACCTTGCTGGAACGCTTGAACGGTCACGCTGTTGTCCTGCGGCAGGATCGAGAGGTCGCCGCCACCCTCGGTGTCGGTCTCCAGGCCCTGGGTCTTGAGGTAGTAACGCGCCGCGATGTCCTGGGTGTTGCCGGCGCCGGGCGTCGCGATGGTCTTGCCGGCGAGGTCGGCCACGGAGGTGATGTCCGGCTTGACGACCAGCGAGGCACCTCCGGAGGCGGCACCGGCAATGACTCGTACCGTTGCGCCCTTGGACTGCTGGTAGGCGGTCAGTGTCGGCGAGGGTCCGATGTAGGTCGCGTCGAGGCTCCCGGCCAGGAGCGCCTCGATGGTGTCCGTCCCGGAGTCGAACTGCTGCGTCTGCAGCTTCGCCCCGTCCTTGGCGAGCTCGTCGGTGTAGTAGCCCTTCTCGATGCCCACCATCGCGGTCGCGTGGGTGAGGTTGGGGAAGTACCCGAGGTGCAGTGTGACGCCGTCGCCGCTACCTGCCGCGGGGGTGGTGTCGCCATCTGCGCTGCCAGAGGTGCTGTCGGAGTCGCCGCCGCAGGCGGTCAGGGAGAGCGCCAGCAGGCCGATCGAGGCCGCTGCTGCGAGGCGCGCACGTCCGACCTTGAGGATTGGGGGGGTCAACGGAGGTTCCTCTCGAGATGTGGGACTAAAAACAGTAACTTACTGACCTTAGAGTACACACATCTTGCCTAAGTCAATGTACTTGATCCAGATTCGTCACTGTGAGCCACGCCACGTACCTCCTGAGGGCCGTCTCCCAGCGGGAGCGAAGTCGGGTGGTCGCGCTCAGTGCCGGGTTGGTCGACGCGAACCGTTCCCGCTACCGTCAAGCGTGCGAGCAATCCGACGGTTCACCGTCCGCCCCGTGCTTCCTCCGAGGCTCGCCCCGCTCGGTGAGCTGGTCACCAACTTGCGCTGGTCGTGGCATCCCGAGACCCAGGAGCTGTTCGCCGCGGTCGATCCGGACGTCTGGCGGGAGAGTGGGCACGACCCCGTCCGGCTGCTCGGCTCTGTGTCGCACTACCGCCTGGCCCAGCTCGCGGCGGACCGGCGTTTCGTCCGCCGCCTGGAGCTGTGCTACGCCGATCTCGAGGACTATCTGCGCGGCGACCGCTGGTACCAGTCACTGGGACCGGCTCTGCCCAGGCAGATCGCCTACTTCTCGCCGGAGTTCGGCATCGCGGCGGTGCTGCCGCAGTACTCCGGTGGCCTCGGCATCCTCGCCGGCGACCACTTGAAGACAGCAAGTGACCACGGCGTCCCCGTCCTCGGGGTCGGTCTCCTCTACCGGCACGGGTACTTCAACCAGTCGCTGTCCGGTGAAGGCTGGCAGCAGGAGCGCTACCCCGTCGTCGACCCCGACGGGCTGCCGATAACCCAGCTGCGCGAGGCCGACGGCACCGCGTCACACATCCAGATAGGGCTTCCCGGGGGTCGCACGCTCCATGCCCGCATCTGGGTCGCGCAGATCGGCCGGGTGCCACTGCTGCTGCTCGACTCCGACATCGAGGCGAACTCCGGCATCGAGCGCGACGTGACGGATCGGCTGTACGGCGGGACCGTCGACCATCGGCTGCTGCAGGAGATGCTGCTGGGAATCGGCGGGGTCCGTGCGCTGCGCGCGTACTGCCGCATCACGGGCGCGCCGGATCCGGAGGTCTTCCACACCAACGAGGGGCACGCCGGGTTCCTCGGCCTCGAGCGGATCAGGGAGCTGACCGCGCAGTCACAGACAGCGCAGCCGCTCAACGGCACCTGCCGGGCGACCGACGCCGAGGGCGTCGACGCGGTGAGCCGGAAGGGGATGGACTTCGACGCAGCGCTGGAAGTGTCACGCGCGGGCACGGTGTTCACGACGCACACACCGGTCCCGGCGGGCATCGACAGGTTTCCCCGGGACCTGATCGAGCAGCACTTCGGCGGGGACAACGCCTGGCCCGGTGTCCCGGTCGAGAAGATCCTGGCCCTGGGTCGGGAGGACTACCCCTCCGGGGACCTGAACGTGTTCAACATGGCGGTCATGGGCATGCGCCTGGCCCAGCGCGCCAACGGCGTCAGCCGGCTTCACGGGTCGGTGAGCCGGGCGATGTTCGCCGGGCTGTGGCCGGGGTTCGACGAGGCCGACGTGCCGATCACGTCGATCACCAACGGCGTGCACATCCCCACCTGGGCCGCGCCCGAGATACTCGAGCTCGCCGACAACGAGCCACTGCGCCAGGGACCCGGTGGCGCTCCCTGGGCCACCATCGACAAGGTCCCGGACCAGACCGTCTGGTCGGTCAAGCGTGAGCTGCGCGCCCGCCTGGTGGCCGATGCGCGCACCAGGGTTCGCCGGTCGTGGCTCGACCGGGGCGCCACGCCGGCAGAGCTCGGCTGGGTCGACCACATCCTCGACCCCGATGTGCTGACGATCGGCTTCGCCCGCCGGGTGCCCTCGTACAAGCGGCTGACCCTCATGCTCCGTCACCCGGAGCGGCTGACGGCGCTGCTGCTGCACCCTGAGCGGCCGGTGCAGCTGGTGATCGCCGGCAAGGCCCATCCGGCCGACGAGGGCGGGAAGCGCCTGATCCAGGAGATCGTCAGGTTCGCCGACCACGCCTCGGTACGCCATCGCATCGTGTTCCTGCCGAACTACGACATCGCGATGGCCCAGCAGCTCTACCCGGGGTGCGACGTGTGGCTCAACAACCCGTTGCGCCCGTACGAGGCCTGCGGGACGTCCGGGATGAAGGCGGCCCTGAACGGGGGCCTCAACCTGTCGATCCTCGACGGCTGGTGGGACGAGTGGTACGACGGCAGCAACGGCTGGTCGATCCCGTCCGCGGAGGGCATCGAGGATCCCGACCGGCGCGATGAGATCGAGGCGACAGCGCTGTACGACCTGATCGAGAACGAGGTGGCGCCACGGTTCTACGACGTCGACGGCACCGGTGTGCCGCTGCGCTGGCTCGAGATGGTCAAGCACACGCTGAAGACGCTGGGGCCGAAGGTCAGGGCGGCGAGGATGATCCAGGACTACGTGGAGACGCTCTACCGACCGGCGGCGGACTCGTCACGGGCACTCGCCGCCGGCGCGGGCGACGACGACGGGGCGCGACGGCTCGCTGCGTGGAAGCGGCGGGTGCGGGCTCAATGGCCAGGGGTCCGCATCGAGCACGTGGAGTCGTCCGGGCTCAGCGACACTCCGGAGATCGGGGCGACGCTGGGGGTGCGGGTATTCGCCTCGCTGGGAGGGCTCGATCCGGACGACGTGCAGGTCCAGGTGGTCCACGGGCGGGCACACGGTGACGACGAGCTCTCCGACGTGGAGACCGTCGAGCTCGCCCACGCCGAGGCGTACGAGGGCGGCCGGCACAGGTTCGAGGGAGACGTGTCGCTGAAGCGGACCGGGCCGATCGGCTATACCGTCCGGGCGCTGCCGAAGCACGACGGCCTGGCCGGTCCGTCGGAGCTGGGACTGGTGGCATGGCCCGCCGACGTCGCGATCAGCGTCGAGGAGGTCGGCTAGCCGCCCGATAGGCTCGCGACCTGTGCGCGCCGGGTCCGGGGCGACGCGGGCGTGAGGAGGGCTCTGGTGGCCGAGTTCGTACGACTCGAGATCGCGGACGGCATCGCCACGATCAGGCTCGACCGTCCCAAGATGAACGCGTTGAACGTGCAGGTGCAGGAGGAGATCCGGGAGGCCGCGGGCCACGCCGCCGCCGACGACACCGTCCGGGCGGTGATCGTGTACGGCGGGGAGCGCGTGTTCGCTGCCGGCGCCGACATCAAGGAGATGGCGGACATGTCGTACACCGACATGGTCCGGCGCTCTGGCGGGCTGCAGTCGTCGCTGGACGCGGTGGCACGGATCCCCAAGCCGGTGGTGGCCGCCGTCACCGGCTACGCCCTCGGCGGCGGCTGCGAGCTGGCGCTCTGCGCGGACGTCCGCGTCTGCGCCGACGACGCGAAGCTGGGACAGCCGGAGGTCCTGTTGGGCGTGATCCCGGGGGCGGGCGGAACCCAGCGACTGACCCGGCTGGTCGGCCCGTCCAGGGCGAAGGACATCATCTTCACCGGCCGGTTCGTCGGCGCCACCGAGGCGCAGGCGATCGGTCTTGTGGACTGGGTCGTGCCGAGCCCGGACGTGTTCGCGACGGCGCGTGCCTGGGCGCTGCAGTTCGCCAACGGGCCCGCGTACGCGCTGCGCGCGGCCAAGGAGGCGGTGGACCGTGGCGGTGACGTGGACCTCAGCACCGGGATGGAGATCGAACGGCAGCAGTTCGTCGGCCTGTTCGCGACCGAGGACCGTACCATCGGGATGCGCTCATTCGTCGAGAACGGTCCGGGCAAGGCGCTGTTCGTCGGTCGGTGAGGTGACGCATCCGAGTGACGGATCGGTGCAGGATCGATGCGCAGAAGGGGCCTGAGTCGCGATGAACATCGTGGTCTGTGTCAAGTATGTCCCCGACGCGAGCGGTGACCGCAGCTTCGACGCGGCCGACCACACCGTCGACCGGGACTCGGGCGACGGGTTGCTGTCGGAGCTCGACGAGTACGCAGTCGAGGAGGCCCTGAAGATCCGGGACGCCGGCGACGGCGAGGTGACGGTGCTGACGGTCGGGCCCGAGCAGGCCTCACAGGCGATCCGCAAGGCGCTGCAGATGGGTGCCGACCGGGGGGTGCAGGTACTCGACGAGGCCATCCACGGCTCCGACTCGGTCGGCACCTCTCTCATCTTGGCGAAGGCCCTCGCCAAGCTCGACTACGACCTGGTGCTGTGCGGGATGGCCTCGACCGACGGTTCGATGGGCGTCGTCCCCGCGATGCTGGCCGAGCGGCTGGGTGTGCCGCAGCTGACCTTCGCATCCGAGGTCACCGTCGATGGTTCGACGGTGAGGATCCGGCGCGACGGGGACGCGGCAACCGAGACGATCGAGGCCGCGATGCCACTCGTGCTGTCGGTCACCGATCAGATCAACGAACCTCGCTACCCGTCGTTCAAGGGCATCATGGCGGCGAAGAAGAAGCCGATGGAGACGTACTCGCTCGGCGACCTGGGCGTGGAGAGCGCCGATGTCGGCCTGAACGGCGCGTGGACCCACGTCCTGTCGCACGAGGCGCGGCCGCCGCGGTCCGCCGGCACGATCGTCACCGACGAGGGCGACGGGGCCGCGCGACTCGTGGAGTTCCTCGCCGGCCAGCGGTTCATCTGAGAGGGGGCACAGTCCGGTGAGCGAGATCCTTGTCCTCGTCGACCACGTCGACGGCGCCGTGCGCAATACGACAGCAGAGCTGCTCACGATCGCGCGCCGGCTGGGGGAGCCGGCGGCGGTGTTCGTCGGTCAGGGGATCGACGCAGCACGGGCGTCGCTGGCGCGGTTCGGCGCTGCCAAGATCTACCTGCTCGAGGGGGACGGGTTGACCGAGTACCTGGTCGCTCCCAAGGCCGAGGCGTTGACCCAGCTGGTCGAGCGGTCGGCACCTGCTGCCGTGCTGATCGCGTCGACATTGGAGGGCAAGGAGATCGCCGGGCGGCTGGCGATCAAGACCGGCTCGGGGCTCATCACCGACGCCGTCGACGTCCGGCCCGGCGACAACGGCCCGACGACGACCCAGTCCGTGTTCGCCGGCGGCTACACCGTCGAGGCCACCGTGTCCGCGGGTACCCCGGTCATCACTGTCAAGCCGAACTCGGCCACACCCGAACCCGTCGACGCAACGGCCGGGGCGGAGCCCATCGCCGAGTCGGTCGCCGTGACGGTGTCCGAGCAGGCCAGGTCCGCGCGGATCGTGGACCGGCAGCCCCGCGGGAAGACGGGTCGCCCGGAGCTGACCGAGGCCTCGATAGTGGTCTCCGGCGGACGCGGGACCGGCGGCGACTTCGCAGCTGTCGAGGGCCTCGCCGACGCGCTCGGCGCCGCCGTCGGCGCCTCGCGAGCGGCGGTCGACTCCGGGTGGTACCCCCATGCGTACCAGGTCGGGCAGACCGGCAAGACCGTGTCGCCGCAGCTCTACATCGCCTGCGGCATCTCCGGAGCCATCCAGCACCGGGCCGGGATGCAGACGTCGAAGACGATTGTGGCGGTCAACAAGGACGCCGAGGCACCGATCTTCGACCTCGTCGACTTCGGGGTGGTGGGCGATCTGCACCGCGTGCTCTCCGAGGCCACCGAGCAGATCACCAAGCGCAAGGGGTGAGCCTCGCCGGAGTCGAACCTCCGGCGACGAGTGGATTTCGCCGGGTGACAGGGCGCCGACTACGCTGGCTGGCGCGATGACCCTGCCTGCAGACGCCCGACGAGTCACCTATCTCGACCATGCGGCCACCACCCCGATGGTGCCCGAGGCGGTCGTGGCGATGACCGAGCAGATGGCGCGGCCCGGCAACCCGTCCTCGTTGCACGCCTCGGGGCGGCTCGCGCGCCGCAGCGTCGAGGAGGCCCGGGAGACGGTCGGCCGGATGCTCGGCGCGCGACCCGGAGAAGTCGTGTTCACCTCCGGCGGGACCGAGGCCGACAACCTCGCCGTCAAGGGTCTGTTCTGGGCGCGGAACGCCGACCCCGGTCGACCCCGCAAGCGCGTCCTGGTCAGCTCGGTCGAGCACCACGCCGTGCTGGACTCCGTGGCCTGGCTCGCCGACCACGAGCACGCAGTCGCGGAGCTGCTCCCCGTGGACGACGTGGGCCGGGTAGACCTCGAGGCGGCAGCAGCAAGCATCGCCGCCGACCCGGAGTCGGTGGCGCTGCTCAGCGTGATGTGGGCGAACAACGAGGTCGGTACGGTCCAGCCGATCTCTTCCCTGCTCGAGCTGGCGCACGCGCACGCCATCCCGATGCATACCGACGCGGTCCAGGCCGTCGGCTCCCTGCCGGTCGACTTCGCGACCTGCGGGGTCGATGCGCTCAGCCTCACCGGCCACAAGCTCGGAGGACCCTTCGGTGTCGGTGCGCTTCTCACCCGCCGCGAGCTGGACCTCGTGCCCCTCATGCACGGCGGAGGGCAGGAGCGCGACGTCCGCTCCGGCACCATCGACGCGCCGGCGATAGCGGGCTTGGCCACGGCCGTGGAGCTCGCGGTGAAGCGGCAGCCCGAACAGGCCGCGACCCTGTCCGCGCTCCGGGACGCCCTCGTCGCGGCGGTCCGGGACCGCGTCCCCGACGCCGGGCTCAACGGAGACCCGGACTCCGGCGTCGACCGTCGGCTGCCCGGAAACGCGCATCTCAGCTTTCCCGGGTGCGAGGGCGACTCGCTGCTCATGCTGCTCGACGCCAACGGCATCGAATGCTCGACCGGCTCGGCTTGCTCGGCAGGAGTGCCGCAGGCCAGCCACGTGCTGCTGGCCATGGGCCGCGACGAGGCCGCGGCCCGCGGATCTCTGCGCTTCTCTCTCGGTCATACCTCCACACAGGCGGACGTCGACGCGGTGGCCGCTGCCATCGGCCCGGCCGTCGAGCGGGCCCGGGCGGCCGGCCTGACGTCGATGCCGGGCGGGCTGTGATGCGGATACTGGCTGCGATGTCCGGGGGTGTCGACTCCGCGGTCGCCGCGGCCCGGCTCGCCGAGTCAGGTCACGACGTGACGGGAGTACACCTGGCACTGTCACGAAATCCCCAGAGCTACCGGAGCGGGGCCCGTGGATGCTGCACCCTGGAGGACTCCAGGGACGCGCGCCGGGCGGCAGACGTGATCGGCATCCCCTTCTACATCTGGGACATGGCCGCACGGTTCCACGAGGAGGTCGTCGAGAACTTCGTCGGCGAGTACGCCTCGGGCCGCACGCCCAATCCCTGCCTCCGGTGCAACGAGAAGGTCAAGTTCGAGGCGGTCCTGGACCGGGCGCTGGCTCTCGGGTTCGACGGCGTCGCGACCGGACACTATGCCCGCGTCATCGACCGGGGGGCCCGCCGGGAGCTGCATCGCGCGGTGGACTCTGCGAAGGACCAGTCCTACGTCCTCGGAGTGCTGACGGCGGCACAGCTGGCGCACGCCGTCTTCCCGCTCGGGAACCTCACCAAGGAGCAGGTCCGCGCTCACGCGGCCGACCGCGGCCTGGGCGTCGCAGCCAAGCCCGACAGCCACGACATCTGCTTCATTCCCGACGGCGACACCGCCGGGTACCTGCGTCGCAGGCTCGGCGACGCACCCGGCTGGATCGTCGACGAGTCCGGCACGGTACTTCGCGAGCACGACGCCTCGTTCGCCTTCACCGTCGGGCAGCGCCGCGGACTGCGGATCGGAGTCCCCGCCGGAGACGGCCAGCCGCGCTACGTCCTCGGCATCGAACCCGTCGACCGTACGGTGACCGTCGGTCCGCGCTCGTCGCTGCGCGTCGACCGGTTGGTGGGTGCCAAGCCGCGTTGGTGCGAGCAGGAGCCTACCGGTGAGCTCAGCTGCCTGGTCCAGATCAGGGCGCACGGTGAGGCGATGCCCGCCCGCGCCCGGCTGGAGGCGGCCGGCACCGATGCATCCCGGCTTGTGGTCGCACTTGACGAGCCGACCGAGGGGGTCGCCCCCGGACAGGCGGCGGTCCTCTACGACGGCACCAGGGTGATCGGCAGCGCGACCATCGCTTCGGCCGAGCGTGCACGCACCTACGGCAATGGCACCGCCGGCGTCAGTCCCGGCGATCGCGACCGGGCGACGGTCTGAACCGTGAGCGCCGACCCTGCCGGTTTCGTGCTTCCCACCGGGGCGGCGACCGGAATCGGCTCGATGCCCGGAGAGGACTTCGCCGAGAGCACCCGGATCGTGGCGGGTGAGCTGCCCGACCTGCTGCACCTCCCGGAGCTTCCGGGCCGCGGCGTCATCGCCGGCGTGACCGGACGGTCGCTTGCGCTGCTGGTCGACCTCGGCGCGGATCTGCAGCCGGCCGGTTGGCGTCTCACCGACGCGCCGGGTGTCGACCACCGCCGGGCACGCTCGCTGCTCGCCCAGGACCTCGATGTGTTCGAGGAGGGCACCCAGGGCTACGCAGGACCGGTGAAGGTGCAGGTATGCGGCCCCTGGACGCTCGCCGCCACCGTCGAGCGGCCGCGCGGTGACCGGCTGCTGGCGGACCGTGGCGCCCGGCGTGACCTCGCCCAGTCCCTGGCCGAGGGAGTGCGCGTCCACGTCGAGGACGTGCGCCGGCGGCTGTCCGGTGACCCGGTCATCGTGCAGATCGACGAGCCCTCCCTGGTGGCCGTGCTCAACGGGTCGGTGCCGACCGCCAGCGGGTTCCATCGGCATCGCTCCGTGGACGTCCCGGCCGCCAGCGAAGCGCTCGGCTGGGTGGTCGACCAGGTCACGGGGGCCGGCGCGTACCCGATCGTGCACTGCTGCGACTCGCAGGTACCGGTGGGGCTGCTGCGCTCCTCGGGTGCGCAGGGGCTGAGCATCGACGCCACGCTCGTCGACCGGTCGCAGTACGAGGTGTACGCCGAAGCCGTCGACGCGGGGATCACGCTCTGGCTCGGTCTCGTGCCGACGGCGGAACCGGCCGAGTCCGACGACGCCTCGACCGCCGATGCGGCACTCACGCGACAGGCGCTGCAGTTCTGGCGGGCGCTCGGGTTCGCCGAGGAGTCGATGGCGGAACACTGCGTGATCACCCCGACGTGCGGCCTCGCTGCCGCCACTCCGCCATGGGCTCGGCGGGCGCTCGAGCTGGCCCTGTCTCTTATACACATCTCCGAGCCCACGAGACGGAGAGACTCATCGCGTATGCCGTCTTCTGCTTGAA
>JBKPNJ010000159.1:0-8010 GCA_046732575.1 Actinomycetota bacterium | reverse complement strand
GGTCGGTGTACGAACGGGTGTACTAGACCCGATCGAGGGGTTACCGGACGGCGGCTCCTCCAAGGACTATCTGTCCATCATGCGTGCGAACCTCGCCGCGCTGGAGAAGGCCAACGGCTGCTCATGACGGCCGTTGTCGACGTCGCGGGCGGTGCAGTGACACTCGGCGGGCGGCCGATCCTGCGTGGGATCGACCTGACCGTGAACCAGGGCGAGGTCGTGGCCATACTCGGCAGCAATGGTTCCGGCAAGTCGACCCTGGTCAAGTCGCTGCTCGGCCTCCACTCATGGACCCGGGGCGACGTCCGGCTGTTCGACACACCGCTGAGCAAGTTCCGGCAGTGGCATCGCATCGGATACGTGCCGCAGCAGGCAACGGTCAGCCTCGGCGTTCCCGCGACCGTCTGGGAGGTCGTCGCCTCCGGGCGGCTGTCGCGCCGCCGGGCGCTCAGACCACTGACCAGGTCCGACCGCGCCGCGATCCACCATGCGATAGCGGTGGTCGGACTGAGGCACCGCGAGAAGGATGGGGTCGCCAATCTGTCTGGCGGTCAACACCAGCGGGTGCTCATCGCTCGAGCACTCGTCAGCGACCCGGAGCTCTTCGTGCTCGATGAGCCCACGTCCGGTGTCGACCTGGCCAGCCAGGACTCCTTCGCTGACACCTTGCGACCATTCATCGCCGGTGGAGCAAGCGTCGTCCTCGTGGCCCATGAGCTGGGGGCGATGGCACCGTTGATCGATCGTGCGGTGATCCTGCGCGACGGTCGAAAGATCTACGACGGCGCGGCGCCACAGGCCGAGGAGGCCGCACCGCCCCATCATCGTGATCCCGGACTCAGCCAGGTCCACGTACCTCTGGAAGGCCGGTGGTGGCAGTGAGCCTGCTCAGCTACGACTTCATGCAAAGGGCGTTGCTGGCCGCCATGCTCACCGGCCTCGCGGCGCCCGCCGTGGGAACGTACCTCGTGCAGCGACGGCTGGCCCTGATGGGCGACGGTGTCGGCCACATCGCCGTCACCGGGGTGGGATTGGGCCTGCTCACCGGATGGGCGCCCCCGTTGACGGCGATCATCGTCGCGATCGCCGGCGCGGTGCTGATCGAGCTGATCCGCGAGAAGGGGAACACAAGCGGCGATGTCGCCCTGGCACTGTTGTTCTACGGCGGCATCGCCGGCGGCGTCCTCGTGGTCGGGCTCGCAGGCGGGAGCGCGGCCACTCTCAACAGCTACCTGTTCGGGTCCGTCACCACCGTGTCGACGGGCGATGTATGGGTCGTGGTCGTGCTGGCGGTCTCGGTGATCGCCCTGTCGATCGGTCTGCTCCCCCAGCTGTTCGCCGTCTGCCAGGACGAGGAGTTCGCCCACGTCACCGGACTCAATGTGCGTGCCTACACGGTGCTGTCCTCGGTGATGGCAGCGGTCACGGTCACGGTGGCGATGCGCACGGTCGGCCTGCTGCTTGTCAGCGCGTTGATGGTGGTGCCCGTGGCCACGGCACAGCAGATCGCCAGGGGCTTCCGCACAACGTTGTACGCGGCGATGCTGCTGGGCATGCTCGCCTGCCTGGCGGGAGTCACGACGTCGTACTACGTCAATGTCGCACCTGGCGCGACGATCGTGCTGCTCGCACTGGCCGGATTCGTCTGCGCCTGGCCCGTCGGTGCCCTGATCCGTCACCGGCTCCGTGTCTCGGCCCCCTTCGCGCCGATCGGCGACCCTCTCCACGAGGTCTCCTCCGAGCTCCACGCACACGACCACGGCGAGGACTGCGGTCATCCCGCCGTGCTGCACGGCGACCACATCGACTACGTCCACGACGGACACCGACATGCCGCACACGACGACCACTACGACGAGCACTGACACCGTGACCGGAATCAACGAGGAACCGGGAGAGATCGTGCGCCAGCAACCGCAGGTGGGCAGCCGACCGACCCGCCAGCGCCGGGCGGTCTCGGCGGTCCTCGAGTCGGTTGACGACTTCCGCAGTGCACAGGAGATCCATGAGCTGCTGCGCGCAGCCGGCGACAACGTCGGACTGACGACCGTCTACCGGACGTTGCAGGGACTCGCAGACATCGGCGAGGTCGACGTCCTTCGCCGGCTCGACGGTGAGAGTGTCTACCGCCGCTGCAGCGCCGGTCACCACCATCACCTTGTCTGCCGGGGCTGCGGGCGGACCGTTGAGATCGAGGGCCCGGCCGTCGAACGCTGGGCCACCAAGATGGCGGCCGAACATGGCTTCTCGCAGGTGCAGCACACGCTGGAGGTGTTCGGCACCTGCGCCGACTGCGGAGCAGAAGTCGGCTCTCGGCGGCAGGCCTAGCCCTGAGCCCCGCCGTAGCGCCGGTCGCGTCTGGCGTAGATGTCGATCGCCTCCCACAGGTGCCGTCGGTCGACATCGGGCCACAGCACATCGAGAAACACCATCTCGGCGTAGGCCGACTGCCACAGCATGAAGTTGGAGATCCGCTGTTCGCCGGACGTGCGCAGGAACATGTCGACGTCCGGCAGCTCTGGCACGTAGAGGCATCCCGCCAGCGTGCGCTCGTCGACCCGGGCAGGGTCCACCTCACCCCGGGATACCGCCACCGCCAGCGCCCGGGCCGCATCGGCCAGTTCTGATCTTCCGCCGTAGTTGACGCACATCGTCAGCGTCAGCACATGGTTGTCCCGGGTGAGCTGCTCGGCGTACTCGAGCTCCTTGATGACGGACTTCCATAGCCGCGGCCGACGACCGGCCCAGCGCACGCGAACGCCGAGCTCGTTCATCTCATCCCGTCTGCGCCGGATGACGTCCCGGTTGAACCCCATCAGGAAGCGCACCTCGTCGGGGGAACGCTTCCAGTTCTCGGTCGAGAAGGCGTACGCCGAAAGGTGTCTCACGCCGATCTCGATCGCGCCCTCGACGACGTCGAAGAGGGCGGCCTCGCCCATCTCGTGGCCCTGGGTGCGAGGCAGCCCGCGTTGCTTGGCCCACCGGCCATTGCCGTCCATGACGATGGCGACGTGTTCGGGCACGAAGTCCACGGGGATCGGGGGTGGGCGGATGCCGGAGGAGTGCGGGTTTGGCGCGCGTACGACCCGGCCCGCGTGCCCGCCGGTGGAGCGTCTACGCACCGCGTCGCCTCCTGGTAACGCCGTCAGCGCTCGACATGGGACAGCGACCGTAGCCCGTACTCGAGGTGCCAGGCGAGATATGCCGCCACGAGGCCACTCGCCTCCTTCCGGTGCCGCGGACCGGTGTCCTCGATCACTTCCCAGTCGCCTGCCAGCAGCGCGCCGAGCAGAGTTATCGTCTCGGCGGCCGGCGTCGCTGTTCCTGGGACACGACACCCGCCGCACAGCACCCCACCGGCGGCGGGATTGAAGCTGCGGTGCGGTCCGGACAGCCCACAGCGGGCGCATTCGGAGAACGATGGTGCGTAACCAGCGATCGCCAGGGATCGCAGCAGGAACGAGTCGAGGACGCTGCCGGCGGCGCGCTGTCCCGCCGCCAGACTGCGAAGTCCCGCGACGAGCAGGAGGTACTGCTGGACAGCCGGCTCCTTCTCCTCAGCGACCAGGCGCTCCGCAGTCTCGAGCATTGCGGTGCCAGCGGTGTAGCGCAGGTAGTCGTCCCCGATGTCCTGGCCGAAGGGCGCGAGAGTCTCAGCCTGCGTCACGACATCGAGTGACCTGCCCTCGGCCAGCTGCAGGTCGACGTGCGTGAACGGCTCCAGCCGGGCACCGAAGCGTGACGTCGTCCGCCGCACACCCTTGGCCACTGCACGAACCCGGCCGTTCGCTCGTGTCAACAGCGTCACGATGCGGTCGGCCTCACCGAGCTTCTGCGTGCGCAGGACCACAGCTTCGTCCCGGTAGAGGCCCATGTACCCATTGTCGTGGGCCGGGCAAGCAACCGCGGCCCGACGTGGGCTTTTCCGCGAGGTTTTTCGTGCCGGGCCCTTCGCCGGCTAGCTCGGCTGGGCCAGGTGGATCACCAGGCTGCCGGTGTCGTTGCCGAACTCCGTCAGCGTCGCCCTGCCGGCTGCCCGGGCGAAGCGGCCGGTCCCGCCGGTCACGACCAGGTGCTTGTCAGGTGCGGCACTGGCGAACCCGGCCAGGGCGATCTGTCCGCGTGGAAGGACGACGCTCAGTGAGCAGGCGAGCTTGATCGGATCGGAGGTCGGGGCGATCTTGGTGACAGTGCAGACGCCGTCGTCATGCCCGACGCCGCGACCGTCGCGGAGCAGCTTGTCATGGAAGATCGACTGGTCTCCCTTGCTCGGTGCAGCCTCGCGGATGTCTCGTACAACACGGACGCCGCTCGGCCGGAAGTCGAGCAGGAAGAACGGCGAGAAGTCGACGTCGAGCTCGAGTGTCGAGGCGGTGCGCGGGGATGGTTCCACCCGCTTCCCGGCATCGGCGCTGGCTTGGGTCAACCACACGGCAGACAGCGCGGCAAGGCCGCCGACTGCGGCGCAGATGGCGACGGTGACACGCTTGGACATGGTGGTCTCCCTTGCAGGACGGGCCGTCGGGTGGCCGAGCGACGCGGGCCAGCCTCTCACGGTCTTGCACGCCGGACCCGCCGCGCGGAGAATCACCGATCAGTCCTCAGGAGCCCGAATGTCTCGAGCAGATCCCGCGCGTCGCAGCCCGGATCGGCTGGCTGCAGGCCTGGCCGCCGGCTGCATCATGCTGCTGCTGGCCACCGAGGGCGCGCTCACGCTCCCAGGTGAGTCCGACAGCGCCTCGCAGGTGGCCGACTTCTACACCGCGCACCGTGCCGCGATCATCGTGTTGCAGCTGCTCGGGTTCCTGGCATCCGCGCTGCTGGCAGCGTATGCCTGGCGGCTACGACAGGTTGACGATCGGGTCGCGTGGGCGGGCATCCTGGTGGCTGTCTGCTCGGTGGTCCCCGGTGCCATCACGCTTGTTCTCGCGGTCGTCGCCGACACCGCCGACGCCTCTGCGGCGGGCGACGTGAACGACCTGGAGCCCCGCGGTGACGATGTGCTGTTCATCGGCATACTCGTGTTCGCATTCGTCGTGGCGCTGAGGCTCGGGCGGGCCCATCCTGCACTGGCTGCGCTGGCCGTCCTAGTGGCCGTGTCGTCCCTGGCCCGGCTGTTGATGGAAGCGGCCGGAAAGGGCCGCGGGGCGCTCGAGTCCGTCGCACCGCTGTCATTCCTCTCGCTGGTGGCTGCCATGGCGGTGCTGAGCTGGCGCGGCACACTGTCAACCAGCGCTGCCACCACCGGCAGGCCGAGAGACCGCGTGGCCTGAGTGCTGCGCAGCCTGCATCCGTCCGGGGTTTCCGGTGGCTCAGGCAACCGGAACCAGAGATCGAATGGTCGGTCAGCGCGTCATCAGGTACGCACCGGACACGAAGGTTCCGACGGTCGCGACCAGGAATACGCCCACCCACACGATGCCCGGCACTCCGGTCAGACCGGCGAGCTGGTCGGCGTCGGAGTTACGTACTTGGCTGCGGCGTCGCTGGAGCTGCATCTCGATCACCGGCCGCGGGGCGGCGATCAGCAGGAACCACACCACGAGGAAGGCGAACGCCGACTGAACCTGGTCCGGCCCCCACCAGGACACGACGAAGACCGCGAAGCCGGTGGCGAGCACCGACAACAAGCCGAACCAGTTGCGGATCTGCACGAGCAGAAGCGCGAGCAGCACCAGCATCAGCCAGAGCAGAGCGACTGCATGTCCCGCTCCGAGCAGTGCCGCCGCAGCGAGCCCGATCACTCCCGGACCGACGTAACCCGCTGCCGTGGTCGCGATCATCCCCGCTCCGGTCGGTCGCCCCGATGACACTGTCACTCCGGAGGTATCGGAGTGCAGGCGGATCCCGGTCAGGCGACGCCCCGTGACCGTGGCGACGAAGCCGTGGGCACCCTCGTGGGCGATCGTGACGAGATGCCGGCTCACCGACCAGCCCTGGCGCGACAACACCAGCAGAGCCGCTGCCACGGCGGTGACGGCGATCAGCCAGGACGGAGGCGCGGACTGGCTCTGCAGTGCCCGCTGCCAGATCTCACGGACGGTTTCCACGGTGTCTCCAAGGCGGCCAACATGTGCTGGGGCGGCCAACATGTGCTGGCCCGCAGCTGGGGTGTTTGCGTGCATTGTGACGCTCCGGGCGCCAGGAGGCTCCCAACCCTGCAGGCAAGGCGACGCCCGCGCCCAGTCCGGCGGGTGCGTGGCAGGATGCTGTGGTGGATGACCGCATCGCAGCTGCTCTCGAGGACAAGCGCACCGAGCTGGAGTCGGAGCTGGCTCAGCTGTCCGCGCCTGCCGGTGATTCTGGCACCATCGACTTCGGGAAGCGGGTCGGTGAGGGCACCAGCATGGCCGTCGACCGGCTGTCGTTGGTTGCCTCCCACGGGCAGCTCCGTGTGATGCTCGCAGACGTTCAACGTGCTCAGGCCAAGATCACGGAGGGTACATACGGGCGCTGTGACATCTGTGGCGAGGAGATTCCGCCTGAGCGGCTGGAGGCGCGCCCATGGGCGGTCTTGTGCATGACGCACGCGGCCCGGCGACAGCCCTGACCGCACCATCGCAAACGCGGCAGCAAAGGGCCCCACGTGACACCCGCCCCCGCTGAGCACGAGCTGTTGGTCGTCCTGGAGCGCTACTACGATGCTGCCCCGCGTGCCACCGCGCATACGGAGGTGATCGGCCCGTTCACGCTGTACGTCGCCGAGCGGGGATGGCAGTTCTATGCGCGCCCCCGGCTGGGCGAGACTGCGGGCATCACCGCCGAGCAGGTGCGTCGGGTGCTCGATCGTCAGCGGGAGCTGTCGTTACCGCAGCAGCTGGAGTGGGTGCAGGAGGTCACGCCATCGCTCGAGCCGGCCGCGCGCGCTGTGGGGCTGCAGGTGCAGCACTGTCCGCTGCTCGTGCTCGCGGAGCTGCGCACTCCGCGACTTCCCGAGCACACGAGGATCCGCATGCTCGGTCCGGAAGACGCGGAGCTTCGCCAGGTACGAGCCGCGATCGACGTCGGGTTCGCCAATGGCGGAACCGAACGGGCTGACGTCACGGCCATCGAGCGCGACCGCTTCGCGCAGGTGAACGACACATCCGTCAGCCGAGCGGGTGCGGATCTGATGTCGCGGGGGCTGCTGGCCACCGCCGGGGCCTTCGACAACACGGGTGCGGTCGGCGGCGGAAGCCATTCGCCCCGCGGTGACGTCACCGAGGTGACGGGCGTCGCGGTGCTACCGGCCGCGCGACGACGCGGCATCGGAGCGGCCATCACGGCGGCATTGGCTGCCGATGCGTACTCGCGCGGCGTGATGACCGTGTTCTGCTCGGCTCAATCCGACGACGTCGCGAGGGTGTACTCGAGCATCGGCTTCCGGCGGGTCGGGACTGCATGCATCGTCGAGCCGGTCGCGGGCTGACAGCAGCCATCGGTCCTTGACAGGGCTGGGCGGATGGGCGTCCCATGAGCCGTATGCCCCAACCCCGCATGCTTCGACGCCTGGCGGCCGGTGTCCGACGGCTCGGGCGCCGACGCGTTCCGGCCGGCGCGCGTGGCAGGCGGGGCGGCGGTGGACCGGGGCGACCCCTTCCCGGCGACGCCGACGGTGGCACCAGCGTCCGGGAACCACGACGGCCGATGCCGGCGCCGCCCACCGTCAGCGCCGCGGCCGCTCCGCCGCAGGAGCAGCACCTCGACCTCAGCGACCGCTGAACCGTTCGCCGACGCCCGCTCAGTACGCCCGATTGACCGCCGAGACGACCGCTTCGAGTGAGGCGGTCACGATGTTCGCGTCGAGGCCGACGCCCCACAGCACCCGATCACCGACCGCGCACTCGACGTAGGCCGCTGCGATGGCATCGCCACCCGACGACAGCGCGTGTTCCGCATAGTCGAGTACGCGGACATCGAAGCCGACGTTGTTGAGCGCCCCGACGAACGCCGCTATCGGGCCGTTGCCGGTGCCCTCGAGACGTCGCGCCTCCCCGTCGATGTAGACGTTCACGGAGAGGGCGTCGACGC
>JBKPNJ010000158.1:0-17313 GCA_046732575.1 Actinomycetota bacterium | reverse complement strand
TGCGGAGCACCTCGGTGGTCATCACCACGACCGCGGCGTCGCTGTTGATCGAGTTGTCGCCCGTGAGCAGCCCCACATTGCTGTTGCCGTAGCGCCGGGTGAGATCCCCGAACTTCTGGTTGGAGAGCGCCTTGATCGGGGTGGTGTAGAAGCACTTGCGACCGCGACCCAGCGCCAGGTGGACCGCGAACTCGCCCACGATCGTCTTGCCCGAGCCGGTCGGCGCGGCCACGAGCACGCCGTGGCCCTCCTCCAGCGCTTCGCAGGCAGCGATCTGGAACGGGTCGAGCTCGAACTCGTACAACCCTCGAAACTCCGTCAGCGCCGGGAACCGTCGCAGGTCGGCCGGCGCGGCCTCGCGTTGCACCGGCGACGTCATACGTCGAGGCTACGGGCTACCCAGAAGCAGCGTCGCCGGGCGGTGCGAACACCCGCAGCGCGCCGGGGACCAGCTCGACGGTCACCGGGAGCGGCCCGATGCGCTCGCCGTCTGCGTAGGCGACAACGCCCGGGGCAGCGATGCTCGCCGCACGGACACGATGATGCTCATACTGACGGTGAGTGACGTGAGTCCCGCTGAACAGCCGCGGGTAGACGCGGACGAGCTCGAGCTTGCCGAGTGGCTTGATGATGACCACGTCGAGGAGACCGTCGTCCAGGACCGCGCCCTCGGCCATCCGCAGACCACCCCCGTAACAGGGTCCGTTGCCCACCGCCACCAGCATCGCGTCGAGCTCGCGACGGGCGCCGTCGAGCTCGAGGGTGTACCGCAGCGGTTCGAAGACCCGCAGCTCGGCGAGCGTGGCGATGCTGTAGCGCAGCTGTCCTCGCGGCCACGTCATCGCGTTAGCCCGCTCGTTGACCTGAGAGTCGAAGCCGGCGGCCAGAACAGTGGCGTAGACGCTCGAGCCCACCCGACCCAGGTCGATGCGACGCTCATGGCTGCCGACGATGACGTCCGCCGCGGCGGTGAGGTCCTTGCGCGGGATGCCCAGCGAGCGGGCCACGTCGTTGCCGGTGCCCGTCGGGAGGATCCCCAGAGTCGTGCCGCTGCCCGCGAGCGCCTGGAGGCACAGGTTGATCGTCCCGTCGCCGCCGGCGACAGCCAGCACGTCCGTCCCGGCGTGTGCCGCCGCCCGCGACAGGTCGCCCACCTCTTCTGGGTCGCGGGTCATCACCGAGTGGACCGCGTATCCCCCGTCCCGCAGCTGGTCGGTGACCCGGTCGACGTCCCTGGCGCCCTTGCCCCTGGCGGCCGCCGGGTTGACCAGCAGCGTCAGATGCCGTTTCACGTCGGCGGACTCTACAGCGGTTTGATGCTGCGGTTCACAGCTGCAGCAGCACGGAGTACTGGGCCCGCTTCGCACCCAGCGCCTTCGCGAACCGCGCCACTGCCTCGCACAGGACGTCGGCGGAGAAGCTGCTCCCCGGAAGCCCCAGCGTCAGCCTGCCGTCGACCAGGAGCAGGGCGACCTCGCCGTGGTACCAGGCCTGGTGCACCTGTCGGCGCTCGGGGTCGGAGCAGACGACCTGCGGATAGGCCTGGTCGGCGGCCAGCACCTGGAGCTGGACCGCCTCCCGGGACCGGTCACGGGAGACCAGCTGCCCCCGGGCCGTGGACACGGACCCGACCGGCTCAGTGGCCTGCCAGGTGACGTCTTCCGCACCGAGCCACTCCGGCAGCTCGAACGGGTCGACGACGGCGACGTGACCGGCCACATGACCAGCATCAGTCATCGTCGAGTGGGCCGGGCAGCTCGTCGCTCGGGTCGTGGCGGAGGCTGATCGGTGAGATCTCGTCGTCGGGGAACTCGTCGAGGTCCGGCTCGTCGCCGCCTCTGCCCCGTCGGTAGTCGACGAACCGGGCGATCAGCTCGGAGATCATGAACAGCACTGTCATCGGCAACGCGAGGAACAGCATCGTGATCGGGTCGGTGGACGGTGTGGCGACGGCGGCGAACACGAACGTCGCGAAGACGATGTAGGCGCGCCATCGGCCGAGCTGCTTGCCCGAGACCACGCCGGCGAGGTTCAGCAGCACCACGAAGAGCGGAATCTCGAAGGCAACTCCGAACACCAGCAGTACCCGGAGCGTGAAGTTGAAGTAGGAGTTGACGTCGACAAGTGACTCGATCTGGCCGGGTGTGAAGCCGATCAGGATTTCCAGGCCCTTGGGCAGGACGTAGTAGCCGAGCAGGACGCCGCTGGCGAACAGCGGCCCGGCGACCCCGACGAAGATCATCGTCCACTTGCGCTCGTTGCTGTGCAGGCCGGGGAGCACGAACGCCCAGATCTGGTAGAGCCAGACCGGTGATGTGAGGACGATCGAGGCGACGAGGCAGATCTTCGTCTGCAGCAGGAATGCGTTGGCCACGCCGCTGACGAACGGAGTGGAGCTGATCCCCTTCTCGTCCGCGAGGTGACGCACCGAGTCGGTGAACGGCTGAATGAGGATGTCGAACAGCCAGTCGTACTGCCACCAGGCGATGCAGAAGCCGATCACTATCGCGATGACCGACTTGAACATCCGCCCACGCAGCTCGCGCAGATGGTCGATCAGCGTCATCCGGCCGTCGTCGGTTCGGGGCGGCGGTGCGGGACGGCTGCGTCGTCTACCGAAGGAGCTCAGTGACAGGGCCACGAGGAGCCGGTCCGGTCAGCGGCTGTCTTCAGGGTGCTGCAGGTCCTGGATGACCGGCTGACGCGGTTCCGATCCAGGCTGTGCGGTGGTCGGCTGCTGGGTCGGCGGCGGCTGGAGCGTTGCGCCCGGCGGCTCGATCGCCTGGGTTGGCCTGACCGTCGTGGTCTTCGTGGTGGTGGTCGGCTCGTCCTCGTCGTCGTCAATCAAGCCCTTGGTCTCGGCCTTGAAGATGCGCAGCGCACGGCCCGAACCGCGCGCGAGCTCCGGCAGCTTCTTGGCACCGAAGAGCAGCACGAGCACCAGGACGATCAGGATCAGTTCGGGGGCGCCGAGCCCCGCGATTCCGGGAAGTGCGAGTGTCATAGCGTCCTCTTCGTCTGGTTGACAGGTTGATCGTACGCGGTCCCCGGTATGGTTCCAACGACGGCACGTCGGTCCCGGCTAATGGTATTCGCGCAGTGCCCGCAGGGCCTCGGCGCGAATCTCCTCGGCCATGTCGACCGGTGACACCAGGGTGGAGCCGCCGCTCAGTCTGAGGACGAGACGTCTCAACCAGTGTCGCTCACTGATGCGGAGCGTGACAAGCAAGTTACCATTTGTCATCTCCTGCACGGTCTCCATCGGGTAGTACTCGGCGACCCAGCGGTCCCGTCCGGACAGCTCGATGGTGGCCAGGAGGTCATCGGGACTCGGCTGGAACAGACCGGTGGCCAGGTCACGCATCACCGCCTGCGGTGGCGGTGCCGCCGTCTGGTCCAGCACGGTGACCGCAGCGATGCGGTCCAGCCGGAACAGGCGTACGTCCTCTGCCCGGTAGCACCACCCCTCCAGGTACGTGTGACCCTCGGCGGTCACCAGCCGCATCGGGTCGACGTCTCGTTTCGTGGTCTCGTCGCGGGCCGGCACGAAGTACTGCAGGTTGAGACGCCTGCGGTCGCGCAGTGACCGGTTCAGGGCATCGGTGATGGCCTGGTCGATCGGCTCGAGCTGAACCTCCACCTGCTCTGCAGTCGCCACCGAGTCCCCTGCCGCGTCCTCCAGCTTGCGGAGCGCCCGGTCAACGGCCTCACGCTCCTGTGGACCGCAGACCTCGCGTAGCGTCCTCAGCCCGACGATCAGCGCGAGTGCCTCATGGGTGTCGAGGCGGAGCGGCCTACTGAGGTAGTCCGCGTTGTCGAGGTGCACCACGCCTTCGCCGTCCAACGCGTCCATGTCGATCTCGATGAGGTCGCCGGTGACGGCCCCGGGCAACCCGCAGAACCACAAGACGTTCAGGTCCTCGACGATGGTGGTCGGATCGACACCGAAGTCCTTCGCGACCTCCTCGAGCCTGACGCCCTCCCGCTCCCTGAGATAAGGCACCAGCGCGAGCAGCCGCCGCACCTGGTCCTGCGCCGTGTGGCTCATTCCCGACCGCCGTCCACCAGCGCTTCGAGGCGCCGGATAACGACCGCACGGGCGTCGGCGGGCTCGACAACCACCGCATCCGCACCCAGCGGCAGCACCTCGTCGGCGAGCGCGTCCGGAGTGTGGAACGGCAGCTCGAGGACATCCCAACCGTCAGCCGCCGGCCGTACCGCGCTCGAGCGGCGGCGCAGCGCGAAGCCGGCGCCCTCGCGCACGCGCACGGTCGCGGTCTGGGTGGGATCGGTCGGCCCCAGCTGGGCGGCGAGCTTGCGGACATCGGTGCCTTCGGGCACGGCGTAGCTCCCCGCCCGCCCGGCGCGCGTGACGTCGCCCTCCACTCGGGAGAGCCGGAACATCCGGACCGCGTCCCGGTCTCGGTCGTGACCCACTGTGTACCAGTGCCCGTGCCAGGACACGATCCCCCACGGCTCGAAGTGCCGTCTGGCCGGCTCCCGCCCCGGGGGACGGTAGGTGAACGACACCGGGATGCGCCTCACGACGGCGTCCCAGAGGGGTCCGAAGGCTGGTTCGATGGTGGCGACCTGCGGTTCGACGCGCGTGAGCGCGTCGACGTCCACCGCCACGCCGCCTGCCCGCAGCTTCGCCAGCGCGCTTGTCGTCGCCTCGGCGAGCGTGGCGTGCTGCCAGACTCGGGCAGCCAGACCCACCACAGCCGCCTCGTCGGCCTCAAGGTGGATCTCGGGCAGCTCGAACTCCCCCCGTTCGATCCGGTAGCCCGGCTCGTCCTCGAACGCCCGGTCGACATGGCCGAGCTCGATCGGGATGCCGAGCTCCTTCAGGGCGTCCTTGTCGCGTTCGAACATCTTCTCGAACGCGTCGTCGCTCTGGTCGTGGTAGCCCTCGACGACCTCACGGATCTTGGCTTTGCCGATGTACGTGCGCGCCACCAGCAGACAGATCACGAGGTTCATCAGTCGTTCGCTCTTGCGGACGGTCACGGGGCCTCCCCTTCCGCTCACCGACGCTACCCCAGGGGTCGCCTGCCTCAGCGCCTCCGAGGGTGCGCCGGCCCCTCGACCCGGGCACTCTCTTAGGCTCCGGAGGATGATCCGCTGGCGAGAAGGCGTCGTTACCGGCTTGGGCGCGCAGTGGGCAGGTGCTCGCACGGTGCGGGCGGATGTGGATGGCGTCAGTGTGGAAGCGCTTGCGTACCTGGATCTCGTCGGCTCGCCCGCGATCGGTGACCGAGTGCTCCTCAATGTGACAACGCTGCTGCTGGGGCTGGGTACGGGCGGGTACGCGATGGTTGTCGCGCTTCCCGACCGGCTGCCGAACGACCCGGTGGACCGGTCTGGTCATGTAGTCAAGGCCCGCTACACACCACTTCAGACAACGGTCCTCGGCGTCGACGAGCAGCAATCGCCCCATCACCGGGTGCTGCGTGATGCGGACGACCTCACCGGCATGCCGGTCGTGGTGGCCGACCTGCATTCCGCGCTCCCGGCCGTCCTGGCCGGTCTCTACAACGACCGGCCGGGAACTCATGTCGCGTACGTGATGACCGACGGGGCGGCGCTGCCCCTTGCCTTCTCCAGCACGGTGGCTGCATTGACCACCGCGAACTGGCTGGCCGGGTCGGTGACCGCAGGACAGAGCTTCGGCGGGGACCTGGAGGCAGTGACGCTGCACACCGGGTTGCTCGCCGCCCGGCATGTGCTCGGGGCGGAGGCGGCGGTGGTGACACAAGGTCCCGGGAACACGGGTACGGACACGAGGTGGGGCTACTCCGGCGTCTCGGCCGGGGAGGCGGTCAATGCGGTGGTGGCCCTCGGTGGGCGGCCGATCGGAGCGCTTCGCGTGTCACAGGCGGACGAACGTCCTCGCCACCGAGGTATCTCGCATCACAGCCTGACAGCGTACGGCAGAGTCGCGCTGAGCGCTGCGGACATCGCCGTGCCCGTTGTGGACTCGGCGTTCGGACGCGAACTCCGTCAGCAGGCGAGCCAGCTGAGGGCAAGGCACACGGTCGTCGAGGTACCGGTCGAAGGCCTGGAGGCAGCACTGCGGGACTGTCCGGTCCGCCTCTCGACGATGGGCCGCGGCCTGCACGAGGACCCGATGTACTTCGTGGCCGCCGCGGCCGCCGGGCGGCACGCCGCGACCATGCTGTCCTGAGCGGCACCCAAGGAACTCCCGGCGGCCCGGCCCACCTGCTGGCGCTCGGGTCGGCGGCCGGCGCGGCGGTCAGGAGCGGCCGGTTCCGAGGATGTCGACCGCGAAGATCAGCGTGGTCGTGGCGGTCGCATGGATGTCAGCGTTGCCCGACTTGCCGTAACCGAATGCGGGGGGTACCACGAGCACGACCCTG
The DNA here is from genome assembly GCA_046732575.1 of Actinomycetota bacterium. Classification (GTDB taxonomy): domain Bacteria; phylum Actinomycetota; class Actinomycetes; order Propionibacteriales; family Nocardioidaceae; genus JBKPNJ01. Next base: position 10,936 of record JBKPNJ010000158.1, on the reverse strand, counting down.
CTGCCCACCCGCTGTCCCGTCAGTCCCTGCATCCAGCCCTTGATCAGCGGCTCACCGAGCTGGAAGATGCGGGGGCCGGTCGACCACGAATTGTCGAAGACCGTGCCGTCGGGGTATATCTGGCCGAGGTACTGGAGTGTGAGCAGGTCACCGCTGCGCACCGGGGGCCCGGTGCCCTTGATGACCGTGTAGACCCCGAGCTTGGTCGGGCTCTTGATCACCTTGCCGTTCGAGACGAACTTCGACGGCTGGCCTTTGCCGTCGAGTTCCAGGTCCGGGACCGTCGCAGGCAGCGGGGAAGACTTGCCCGTAGCCATCGGGAGGGGATGGGGGTCGCTGACCTGGTGGAGCGTCATGACGAAGATGATGGTGTCGGTTGGCGCGATTCCGTACTGCTGGTTGCCTTGGCTTCCGAAGGCCTCCGCCGCCGGAACCACCAGCAGCACGGTACTGCCCACGTCCTGGCCCACCAGCCCGGAGATGATCCCTGGCAGCATCTGCTGGTCGACGAGGCCGAAGGTCTCGGGTGTTCCGGTGGCGTAGGAGTTGTCGAACATGTCAGCCGTCGTGCCGTTGTAGGCGACGAGGTCGGTCAGGACCGTCGCCCCGTTGACCACCTTGGGACCGTCACCCGGATCGAGCACCTTCACCTGTGTGCTGTCGACCGAGAACGGCTTGGGGAACGTCGCCGTCGGGGGCCCATTCTTGGGCAAGGTCACGTGGATGTCGTCGATCTGTCCTGTCGCGGCCGAAACGGTGTCCGTAGACGTCGTCGAGCTCGCGTCCGCGTCGGAGCTGTCACCCGAGCATGCCGTCGCCACAACGAGCAGAGGAACGACAGCGAGGGCGAGAAGGCCGCGCACGCACAACACCTCGAAGACTTTGAGTGGGGATCCGAACCAGGGCCGAAAGGCCACCCTAACCGCCGCTCCGGAGCCACCAAAGCTTCGCGTCGACCCGTGATCAAGCCGTGAGGTTGCCGCCTCCACCGCTGGCGCTCGCTACATGCTGTCGATGAGCTTCTGCACCCTGTCGTCGTGCGCGCGGAAGGGATCCTTGCAGAGCACTGTGCGCTGTGCCTGGTCATTGAGCTTCAGGTGGACCCAGTCGACAGTGAAGTCACGGCGTCGCTCCTGCGCCTTCCGGATGAACTCACCGCGCAGCCGTGCCCGTGTGGTCTGCGGCGGAACCGACTTGGCCTCGAAGACCCGCAGGTCGGAGGTGACCCTGGCGACCGCACCCCGCCGCTCGAGCAGGTAGTACAGGCCGCGACCGCGGTGGATGTCGTGGTATGCCAGGTCCAGCTGGGCGATCCGCGGATGGCTCAACGGCAGCCCATGGACGCTGCGGTAGCGGTCGATCAGCGTGTACTTGATCACCCAGTCGATCTCGCGCTCGACCAGCGCCAGATCCTGGGACTCTATGGCCTTGAGGGTCCGTTCCCACAGGTCGAGAGCCTTGTCGACTACGGGGGTGTGCAGCTCACGGCGGTCGACGAAGTCAGTGGCCTTGTTGAGGTACTCCGCCTGGATCTCCAGGGCGGTTGCCTCACGTCCGTTGGCGAGGCGGACCTTGCGCAGGCCGGCCATGTCGTGGGAGATCTCCCGGATCGCCCGGATCGGGTTCTCCAGTGTCAGATCTCGCATGACGACCCCTGCCTCGATCATCCGCAGGACGAGGTCGGTCGAGGCGACCTTCAGCAGCGTGGTCGTCTCGCTCATGTTGGAGTCGCCGACGATCACGTGGAGCCGACGGAACCGCTCGGCGTCGGCGTGCGGTTCATCGCGGGTGTTGATGATCGGACGCGACCTCGTCGTCGCCGACGACACACCCTCCCAGATGTGCTCCGCCCGTTGGCTGACTGAGTACACCGCGCCGCGGGGCGTCTGCAGGACCTTGCCCGCGCCGCAGATGATCTGCCGGCTCACCAGGAACGGGATCAGGATGTCGGCCAGGCGCGAGAACTCTCCGTGGCGCCCGACCAGGAAGTTCTCGTGGCACCCGTAGGAGTTGCCGGCGGAGTCGGTGTTGTTCTTGAACAGGTAGACGTCACCGGCGATGCCCTCGTCACGCAGGCGGCGCTCGGCGTCGACGACGAGACCCTCGAGCACCCGCTCGCCGGCCTTGTCGTGGGTGACCAGGTCGATGATGTCGTCGCACTCGGGGGTCGCGTACTCAGGATGGCTGCCGACATCGAGGTACAGGCGAGCGCCGTTGCGCAGGAACACGTTGCTGCTACGGCCCCATGACACGACGCGTCGGAACAGGTACCGGGCAACCTCGTCCGGCGAGAGGCGCCGCTGCCCCTTGAAGGTGCAGGTGACGCCGTACTCGTTCTCGATGCCGAAGATTCGGCGGTCCACATGACCACCCTATGCCGTGCCGATGGCTCAGTCCCAGGTTCCCACTCTCTGCGGGGACGTCCGCACCCGCTCAGAGGGGGTCCGGTCGCGCGTCGCCGTCGGCGTCGGGGGGTGACGTGGGGGCGGCTGCGTCCGGCGCCGGACCGCCGTCGGGCTCGACCCGCTCGGTGTCGCTGGGTACCTGGATCGCGTCGAAGAGATCGGTGAGCCTTCGCCCCACGATGCGGCGGAACTTCCGCTCCTGAGACCTGGTGCGGTCGAGTACGCCCACTTCGAGCTGGTCGACCGTGACCTGGCGTGGCTGCTGCGTGTCGTGTCCGAGGGCCTGGACGGCGAGCCCCAGAGCCTCCACGAGCCCGAGACCCTCGCGATAGTGGGCGCTGAGGTAGGTGTTCACCGTCTCGGCCGAACCGCCCATGACCGCGAACCCCTTCTCGTCGGCCACCGAGCCGTCGTAGGTCAGCCGGTAGATCTGGTCGTCGTCGGGCGAGTCGCCGATCTCGGCGACGAAGATCTCGATCTCGTACGGCTTCTCCCCGGCGCTGGAGAAGATAGATCCGAGCGTCTGTGCGTACGCATTGGCCAGGCTGCGCCCCGTGACGTCGCGGCGGTCGTAGGAGTAGCCGCGAAGGTCGGCGAGCCGTACTCCCGCGATCCGGAGATTCTCGAACTCGTTGTACCTGCCGACGGCGGCGAAGACGATCCGGTCATATATCTCGCTGATCTTGTGCAGTGACGGCGACGCACTCTCGGCAACGAGCAGGATGCCGTCGACATAGCGGACCACGACAACGCTGCGGCCGCGCCCGATTCCCTTGCGGGCGAAGTCGGCTCGGTCCTTCATCAACTGCTCGGGCGAGACGTAGAACGGCATAGACACGCTGGGAGTCCTTTCGCGTCACGTGAGCGGAGCGGCGGGACCGTCGGGCCGCTGCATCCTGGCGGCGACGATGTTGTCGGCGATCTCACCGACTTCGGCCTCGGGCATCCGGAGCGTCCCGTCCTCGGTCATCACCATCACGACAGGGAAGATCCGACGGGTGAGGTCAGGCCCGCCGGTCGCCGAGTCGTCATCCGCCGCGTCATACAGCGCCTGGACCGTCGCGGTGATGCACTCCCGCGCGTCGAAGTCGTCGCGGTACAGCTTCTTCAGCGATCCCCGCGCGAACAGCGAGCCCGAGCCGACCGAGTGGAAGGCGTGCTCCTCGTAGCGACCGCCGGTGACGTCATAGGAGAAGATCCGGCCGACGCCGGCGTACTGGTCGTAGCCGGCGAACAGTGGCACGACCGGCAGACCCTGCATCGCCATCCCGAGGTTGGCCCGGATCAGTGCCGCCAGCCGATTGGCCTTGCCGTCCAGCGAAAGCGTCGCACCTTCGATCTTCTCGTAGTGCTCGAGCTCTACCTGGAACAGTCGGACCATCTCCACCGCCAGCCCTGCGGTGCCCGCGATCCCGACGCACGAGTACTCGTCAGCGGGAAACACCTTCTCGATGTCTCGCTGGGCGATGATGTTGCCCATCGTCGCCCGCCGGTCGCCGGCCATCACGACTCCACCGGTGAAGGTCGCGGAGACGATGGTGGTGCCGTGCGGCGCGTCGATGGTGACCGGCGTGGAGGGCGGCGTTCGCCGGCCGGGCAGCAACACCGGCGCGTGGGCGCCCAGGAAGTCAGCGAACGAGGAAGAACCCGGCGTCACGAACGCCGAGGGGAGCCGGCCGTTTCCGTCTTTAGCAGTGCCCACGCCTCACCTTTCACGGGTCCCCGCCACGGGGCAGCGGGTCGAGCCAACATACTCACCTGCCACGAGCCGGCCGGCGGCTACTCGCCGCCCTTCTGCACGAAGCCCTTGACGAACTCCTCGGCGTTGGACTCCAGCACCTCGTCGATCTCGTCGAGGATCGCGTCAACGTCCTCGTCCAGCTTTTCCTTCCGCTCCGCGACGTCTTCACTGGGCGCGACATCCGCGCCGTCTTCGGACTCGTTGGACTTTCGTGACGATCTCTGCTGCTGGCCACCATCTCGTGCCATGTGTCCCACCTCACCGTTCGGTCGCGCCTCGATCTACGTCGATGGAGAGTCGACGACCATGTCCTGACACAGACCATACCCAGTCAGGTCCGGCGCCGAGTGGAGTCGCCGGGACCGCCTGGGATCAGCCGCCGGTGATCGCGCGGAACAGGTCCTCGGCGTCCGCACACTGCTCCAACAGGTCACCGACGTGCTCCTTGGTGCCCCGCAACGGCTCCATCGTGGGTACGCGCTGGAGGGACTCACGTCCCGGCAGATCGAAGATCACCGAGTCCCAGGAGGCGGCAGCGATCTGGTCGGCGTACTGGGCGAGGCACCGCCCCCGGAAGTATGCGCGGGTGTCGGTCGGCGGATGGTGGACGGCCTTGTCGACCTCGGCATCGGTGACCAGTCGCTCGATGGAACCGCGCTCGACCAGCCGGTGATAGAGGCCCTTCTCCCGCCGGACGTCGGCGTACTGCAGGTCGATCAGGTGCAGCTTCGCGTGATCCCACTCCAGGCCGTCGCGGTCGCGGTACTGCTCGAGCAGCGCGAGCTTGGCGACCCAGTCCAGCTCCTGCCGGCACAGCATCGGGTCCTGTTCGAGCCGCGTCAGCACCGACTCCCATCGGCCCAGGACGTCTCTGGTCTGGTCGTCGGCGTCGGCGCCGTACCGGTGCTCGACGTATTTTCGTGCCTGGTCGAGGTACTCCAGCTGGATCTGCACCGCTGTCAGCTTGCGCCCGTCGCGCAGTGTCACCAGCTGCCGGAGCGTCGGATCGTGGGAGACCTCGTGCAGGCTGGTGACCGGCTTGTCGATGGCGAGGTCGTCGGTCAGCCACTTGTCCTCGATCATCGACAGCACCAGGGAGGTGGTCCCCACCTTGAGGTAGGTCGACACCTCGGCGAGGTTGGCATCGCCGATGATCACATGCAGTCGCCGGTACTTGTCGGGGTCGGCGTGCGGTTCGTCACGGGTGTTGACGATGGGCCTCTTCAGCGTGGTCTCCAAGCCCACCTCGACCTCGAAGTAGTCGGCCCGCTGACTGATCTGGAAGCCGTGCTTGCTGCCGTCCTGCCGCAGCCCGACCCGGCCGGCGCCGCACACGACCTGCCGGGTGACGAAGAACGGAGTGATCCCGCGCACGATGTCGACGAACTGTGTCGAACGTCGCATCAGATAGTTCTCGTGCGCACCGTACGAAGCGCCCTTGTTGTCGGTGTTGTTCTTGTAGAGGAGGATCTCCTGCGCTCCCGGGACATGCGCCAGCGTGGAGGCCTCACGCATCACCTGTTCCCCCGCCTTGTCCCAGAGCACGACATCGCGCGGTGTCGTGCACTCCGGGGAGGAGTACTCGGGGTGGGCATGGTCGACGTACAGCCGCGCTCCGTTGGTGAGGATGACGTTGGCGAGGCCCACGTCCTCATCGTTGAGCTGGCTGGGGTCGGCGAGGTTGTGCCCGAGGTCGAACCCGCGGGCGTCGCGCAGCGGACTCTCCTCCTCGAAGTCCCAGCGGGCGCGTCGGGTACGCGCGGTGGAGGAGGCGTAGGCGTTGACGATCTGCGAGGAGGCGAGCATCGGGTTGGCATTGGGCTGTCCGGCCACCGAGATACCGAACTCGGTCTCGGTGCCCATCACACGCCGCACGGTCATGCCACAACCCTACGCGGATGCGAGCGTCCTCCCGCGGCCCAGATCGCCGTAGCAGCTGCCGCGGATGGCCAGAATGGCCGCGGGGCACGCCCGGATCGGTGTCACAGCGCCTTCCCGAGGTGGATGCTCTGGGTCGAGTCGCGGTAGTAGCCGAACGCCGGGACGTCTGAGTATCCGCTGGCTCGGTACAGTGCGACCGCCTCGGGCTGTACGGAACCGGTCTCCAGCACCAACCAGTCGATGCCGGCGGCGCGGGCCGTGTTCTCCAGCCCGGCGAGAATCCTCCGGGCGTACCCCCGCCCGCGCACCGCGGGCGTGACGTACATGCGCCGGATCTCTCCTGGGCAGCGGCCCGGCACGTCCCCGCCCCGGGCGGCGTCGTGACGCCGCCAGCCACCCATCGCAACCGCCCTCCCGTCGGCGTAGCCGACCAGGAAGTCGCCGTCAGGAGGCTGGAACTCCCCTGGCTCCAGGGGTGACTCGTCGATGCCGCCGTACCTGCGCACATACTCCTGCTGGATCTCCTCTATCAGCCCGCTGAGCTCGGAACTCCCGTAGCCGGTGCGGCGAATCTGCATGCCGGGTTCGGTTTCGGTTGTCATCGAACGAGCCTACGACGACTCTGTGCTCGGGCTGCTGTCACGATGAGCGGGTGAGCGACGAAGAGTTGGTTGCCGTTCTTGACGAGTCCGGCGGGGTCGTCGGCTCGGCCCCGCGCAGCCGAGTCCGGGCCGAGAACCTCTGGCACTCGGCGACCGGCATCCTGGTCCGCAACAGCGACGGCGAGATCTACGTCCACCGCCGCTCCGACACCAAGGACCTGTTCCCCGGCGCACACGACTGCCTGGCAGGTGGCGTTCTTCTGGCCGGTGAGACACCTGAGGCGGGCGCGTTACGGGAGCTCGAGGAGGAGCTCGGCATCACGGGGGTGCCGATCCGACCTGTCACCCGCGGGCGCTATGCCGACGACCAGACCCGGTACCTCGCGAGTGTGTACGAGACCACCTGGGACGGGCCGATCGTGCATCAGGTGGATGAAGTGGCGTGGGGTGAGTGGATGACGCCCGAGCGGCTGCACGAGAAGCTCTCCGACCCCCGGTGGCCGTTCGTGCCCGACAGCCGATTCCTCATGGAGGGCCTGCTCGACAAGATCGTTCGCGACCGCGTGCTGATCGACAGCGGGTGGGACAGCCGGGCGTGGGTTGTCGAGGGAACCTGGATCGACCGTGAGCCGCGCCGGCCCGAGGTCGCCGACCGGCTGCAGGCAGAGACACGGCTACTGCCATGGCTGGCGCCTCTGTTACCGGTTCCGCTTCCGCTCCCGCGCGTCGTCGCCACCGAACCGCTACGGATCAGGCACCGGCTCATCGCCGGCGACCCCATCACCGAGGCAGAGGACCGCGCACAGGGCGAGCTGGGCGACCAGGTGGCCGCCGCGCTGCTGGCGCTGCACCATGCACCGGTCGGGGAGGCTGTCACCCGTGGCGTCCCCGACGGCTCGGTGTCCCGCCGGGCTTTACATGACGTGCTCGACCGATGTCGCCGCGATGTGCTGCCGCTGCTCGCCTTCGCCGAACGCGAAGCCGGCCATGCGCTGCTCGACGAGCTGGCAGCGGCGCCGTTCGTCGCCCTGGTACACGGCGACCTCGGACCAGCCCACGTGCTGGTCCGTGATGACGCCGTCTCCGGGATCATCGACTGGACCGACGCACACGTCGGAGACCCTGCAATCGACCTGTCCTGGGGGCTTCACAGCTCAGCGGAAGCGTTCGCCTCGGAGCTGCTCCGGGTGTACGCGCCAGACGACGACACTCTGCGCCGCTCGGCGCTCTGGCACCGGCTCGGCCCTTGGCACGAGGTGATCTACGGTCTCGACGAGCACCGGCCGGACCTGGTGGTCTCTGGGCTGGCCGGCGTGCGCGCTCGGCTGGCGACTGACTGACCCGGCAGCTCTCCGGATCCGGCCGCAGGTCCCGGGCCGGTGTGCGGAGCCCGGGTTGACCCGCCTGCGGTGACCGTCCGCGATCAGTGAACCGACGGCCCGGTCGCCTAGGGCTGGTTGGCCGCCCCTTGAGCCGGGCCGTGGTTCGACTCTTGCGGCGGCTGCTGCGTCGTCAGCGGATCGGCCTGCCGGTGCACCAGCTTCCACCCGTCCTCTTCCAGCCGGAAGGCCATCGTGACGCGCAGCGCCCAGGGCGCTCGTCCCTCACGTCCAGCCGACTTGGACTCGAACCGCTCTATCTCGAAGGCGTAGCCGACATCGGATCCGGTGACTCTCGTGACCTCTTCGAACTCACAGCTCCAGCCGCCCTCAGAACCGGCTGCGACGTTGTCCAGCCCCTCCGCAACGGCCGGCCAACCGCGTCTGAATCCGCCCAGCGGATTTGCCAGCGTGATGTCGTCGCTCCTCGACCAGAGTCGCTTCTGCGGTTCCGGGTCACCTTCGAGAAGCGACACCACAGACTGATGCGTCCGTTCGAGCGTGTCACCGAAGTCCGCGTGTTCGGGTTCTGTCATGCCGCAGATGTCCTCCACTCCTACGCGGGTGCCCCGGGCGCCGAGGGACTGACGCCCTGATGAACGCTGCACGGTCGGGTCGCGGTGGATCTTACGTCTCCTGCAACGACTATCCACCGCCCATCCCCGATCCGACACTTGTTCGGCGTCATCCGACACTTGTTCGGTACGATCCGACACTTCTGGCCTTCTCCGAATGCGCGTGTGGACATCCTCTTGTTTGTAAGGTGATCGTCGTGGGTCATCTGTCCAGTGATTGGCATGTCAGCGTCGGGTGCGCCGGTGGTCGATCCGCGACGAGGAGCTGCCCACCCGTCTGATCCAGGCCAGAGCTGTTGTCGCCGCTGCGGAGCACGTGGAGTGCCGGCTGGTCGCCGAAGCTGACACGCGCAACCTCCCGGACAGCGCCGGTGTCACCTCTACCGCGGATGGATGGAACAGCTGAGGTGTGCGGCCACCGAACAGCGGAGAGATGACCCGCACTACGACAGGGCTGAACCGCGCCACCGGCTCGCGACGCTCTAGCCGCCGGGAAGATCATCCTCGTCCAGGCCAGGGCGCGACCTTGGACCGGTTCCCGGCGAGCCTCAGCCGCGAGACTCTAAGGTCGGTGCAGCAGTCGCTGCTACCGAGGCGCAGCTGCTGGACCCGCGGCGGCCGGCGACCGTCGGCCGCCGGGTCCGGCAGGTCACTGACCCCGACCGTGTGGATGCGAAAGAGGCGCCGTCGTTGCAGGCAGAGGAAGCCAAAGCCGCCCGGACCACCAGGCTGACCAGTCTTGTCCACGAGCAGGTGATGCCTCTGCACATGGGAACACCGCTACTTGTCGGCCGGTTGCAACGACTGGATGAAAAGGGCGTCGTGCAGGGGTTCTCAGTGTGTGGGAGTCGAATGGATGGAAACCCGCGATCTGACTGCTCACGGATCACCCACGCCGTAGCTCCGACTCGTGCCGCCACTGGTAGTACGTCATCCCCACCCCCGCCGAGTACCGGACACACCCCGCCACCCGGTCGGCTCACGTCGATACGCGTCCAGCCACCCGGTGAGCCATCGCCCGTCGTGGAGCACCTGGACCGGACGCCGCTCGAGAGGATCACGGTGGGCGGCATGGTTCAGGCTAGGGCTCGCCCGACAACGCGGGAAGGTTTTGGGCTTGAATGAGGGGCAGGCCAGGATCTGGACATTGACCACCTGCCACCGCGCACTCATGAGTGGGGGAAGGCTGCCATCTAAGGAGTTGTTTCGATGGCAAGAAGGGTGCGCTGCTGGCTGGGCTTTCATCGCCTTGTCAAGCAGGTGAACGATGGTGACACTTACGGCGAGTGTGTATGCGGTAAGCGGAGTTATACGAGTTGGGTAGCAGAATTGCCCGGCGACCACGATCCCGCCGGATGGCGCGCCGGTTTGGGCGGCGCATATCGCGACGAGAACTGGGGCTATCACGAGGACGGGCGGCAAGACTAGCGCGTTCGGATCGCAACAGTCGCACGAGATTGTGGTAGTTCACTAGTCAACGCGCCGTCATGGTGCGAAACCCATCACCTTCTGCGGCACCCCGTCTGATCTCCCCACCCTGGATCGAACTCGACAGCACCCGCTCGGCACACCTACTTCAAACCCGAACCCCAGCCCTGAAGACGAGCACCCGATCCACCACACAGCTCGGCTTGCACAAGGCGGTGGCCGGACGATCAACGTTCGGTGCTGCTGGGACAACCACCCGGGATCCACCATCATGGATCGGCCCGGTCCCTCACGCCGCCCGTCCCGGGTGCGGTGATGGCCTTCGGTGTCCGCCTCGCCTTCCGCTGTCGCAGCCTCAGCGCCGCCCATAGGGGGCACTGTGACCTTCGGTGTCTGTCTGACCTTCGGCACTTCGGCGTCAGCCTCCGACCGCGTCGGGGAGCGTAGGCGCCATAGCCAAGGATGTGCTGCATGACAACCACATTCACCATCGTCCCTGTTGGCGCATTCGAGCTGCGTGAGTCAGCGGAGTTCGGGTTCGGACAACGCGACGGCCAGCCCTTCTCCGGCGTCATGCGGATGGCATTCGTCCTCGACGGACTCGCTCAGCAGGTGGGCGTCGTCCTTCGGCAGGACGCGGACGGCGTGCACGGCATCGCAGAGGGCAGCGACGACACCGATGCGGTGAGACGCCAGGTGGCACGCGTTCTTTCCCTCGACCACGACGCGCGGGCGTTTGACGCGATCGGCGGGCGAGACCCCGTGATCGGCCGGCTGCAGGAAGTCGCCAAAGGGCTGCGCCCTCCACTCTTCTATTCGCCGTACGAGGCGACCGTGTGGTCTGTGCTCAGCGCTCGGCGGCCCGCGCGCCAGATGGCCGACGTGCGACGACGGTTGTCGGAAGCGCACGGCGCGATGTTCGAGC
>JBKPNJ010000157.1:0-7309 GCA_046732575.1 Actinomycetota bacterium | reverse complement strand
ACCGCGGAACCGCAAGTCCGACGAACCCGATGAACGACCGGGAGTCCAGTGGCTCGACGGCCCACAGGCCGAATCCGTTGACCTCGATGTCGCGCGAGATCCGCTCGACGAATGCGTCGCTCTCCGCTGCCGACATCGGTCCCGGGAAGTACTCCATCACGGCGGGATCGGCGTTCAGCGCGGCGAACGGCGCACGGTCGCTGTCACGCCACTGACGAAGCAGGAGTCGCTTGGTGCGAATCGGCTCACTCGATGACACGGCTGCGCCTCTCGATCAGGGCGACGTCACGCCAAAGCCCGTGCTGGCGGCCGATCCGCTCCCTGAGCCCGACGGTACGGAAGCCGTGTCGCTCGTGCAGGGCGACGCTGGCCCGGTTCTCGGGGAAGATGTGCGACTGGACCGTCCAGATGCCGGCTCGCTCGGTCGAGCAGATGAAGGACTCGAGCAGCGCCGTGGCGACGCCCAACCGTCGGGCGTGGGGTGCCACGTAGACCGAGTGCTCTACGACTCCCGCGTATGCCGCCCGGGTCGACACCGCAGACGCGGCCACCCAGCCGACAACCTCGTCCTCGAGCAGCGCGACGAAGCGGTGGTCGGGCAACCGGGCAGCACAGAAGCCGGTCCAGTCCGGTGCGACGGTCTCGAAGGTGGCATCGCCCTCGTCGATGCCCGCCTGGTACACGGCCAGCACATCGCTCGCGTGAACGTCAGCCATCGTCGCGATCGCATGGGGCAACGGCATGGCCACATCATCCCTCGGGGATGTGGATGTCCCTCAGCTCTAACCGGCGGGTGTCTGCTCCGTGGCTAGGGTGAGGCCATGGCAAGCCTCACCATTGACGACGCCCGCGCCCGTGCGGGTCTGCTGGAGGTCCAGCGGTACGAGATAGCGCTCGACCTGAGCGGCGGCGGAGACACATTCGGCTGCCTCTCCGCGATCGACTTCCGCTGCCGGGAGCCCGGGGCATCGACCTTCGTGGACGTCAGACCGAGGACCCTCGTCAGCGCCACCCTCAACGGCGAGCGACTCGACGTCACCGAGCTCCGGGACGGCCGGCTGCCGTTGCGGGGACTCGCCCCCGACAACCACCTGGTGATCGAGGCGGAGATGGCGTACTCGCGCGACGGGGAGGGCCTGCACCGCAGCGTGGACCACGCCGACGGCAACGTCTACCTGTATGCGATGACGTTCCTGGACGCCGCACCGCGAGTCTTCGCCTGCTTCGACCAGCCCGACCTGAAGGCGCGGTATGCCATCTCCGTCGAGGCACCGCCGGAATGGTCGGTGATCGGCAACAGTCCGGCGACGCAGGTCTCTCCGGGCCAGTGGCAGCTGCGGGAGACGCTGCCGCTGTCGACCTATCTGATCACGCTCGTGGCGGGTCCGTACCACTCGGTGCGACGCCGTCACGACGGCATCGAGCTCGGACTGCACAGCCGGCAGTCGCTGGCACCGCATCTGGACAAGGACGCACACGAGCTGTTCACCGTCACCGCGCAGGCGTTCGACGCCTACCACCGGCTCTTCGGCATCCGGTATCCGTTCGGGGACTACCACCAGGTCTTCGTCCCGGAGTTCAACGCTGGCGCGATGGAGAACCCCGGGTGTGTGACATTCCGCGACGGGCTGCTGTTCAGGTCTGTCGTCACCGACGGCGAACGCAGCGAGCGGGCCCGCATCGTCGTGCACGAGATGGCCCACCAGTGGTTCGGCGACCTGGTGACGATGCAATGGTGGGACGACCTGTGGCTGAACGAGTCCTTCGCCGACTACGTTGCGTACCGCGTCACGCACGAGGCCACCGCCTTCGCCGACTCATGGGTGAGCACAGCGTTTCGACGCAAGTACTGGGGTCTGGCCGCCGACCAGCGCCCTTCGACGCACCCGGTCGCCAGCAACGGGGCCGCCGATGCCGCCAGCGCGCTCACCGACTTCGACGGCATCTCATACGCGAAGGGTTCCGCGACCCTGAAGCAGCTCAACGCACACATCGGCGATGACGTCTTCTTCGACGGTGTGCGTGCCCATCTGCGGGACCACTCCTACGCGAACGCGTCACTGGCCGACCTCATGCGGGCCTGGAGGGACGCGGGCGCCACGGACGTCGACGACTGGGCAGCCGGGTGGCTTCGCACCGCCGGGGTCGACTGCCTGCAGGCAGACACGACCGAGGACGGGTACGTCGTGCGCCGGATCCCGCCGGAACGGTTCCCCGCGAGGCGGGTACACCGGGTGGTCGTCCAGCAGTTCGGCGAGGGTAAGGCCGGGACGCCGGTGCCGGTGGCGATCACCGACGACACGACAACGCTGCCGATCAAGCGGGAGCGTGAGCTGCCCTTCGTGCACATCGACTCCCGCGACGACACCTGGGCGAAGCTCAGGTTCGACGTCGAGAGCACGGAGTCGCTGTCGCGGGTTCTCCCCACCATCCCCGACCCGGTCGCCCGGGCCTCGATCTGGACCGGCCTGCGTGACGCCGTCGACGACGCGCACTTCGACCCGCGCGAGCTGCTGACGCTGATGGAGCTCGCGCTGCCCGCGGAGACGGAGGACATCGCGCTGACCAGCCTGCTCGGGTCGGCACGGTCGACGCTGGGGCGCCTCATTCCCGAGGCGGGGACGCTGGAACGGATCGCCGCACTGGCGTACCGCTGCGTCCGCGTGGCGCCGGTGGCATCGTCGCGCCAGGTAGCTGCGGCCCGGGCCTGGCTGGCCAACGAGCCGGATGGCGACCGGCTACGTGCACTGTTGGCCGGTGACGCCGTCCCGGACGGGCTGAGCATGGACACCGAGATGCGGTGGACCGCCGTACAGCGGCTGTGCGTCCTCGGCCAGGGCGGGGACGAGCTGATCGCGGCCGAGCTGAAGCGCGACGACACCTCCGAGGGCGAGGTTCATGCAGCAGAGTGCCGGGCTGCGCTTCCCGACGCACCGACCAAGGAAAGGGTGTGGACGGCGATCGTCAGCGACGCCGAGTTGTCGAACTACGAGCTCTACGCGCTGTGCGACGGTTTCTGGCAGCCTGAGCAGGTCGAGCTATGCGCCGGCTACGTCGACAGGTACTTCACCGAGCTGCCCCCGACGTCGGCGTTCCGCTCCGGTTGGGTCGTGCAGGAATCGGCGACCGCGGCGTTCCCGCGCTACGCCGTCGACCGGCGGACCCTCGACCTCGCCGGCGAGCTGCTCAAGCGGCCCGGCGTCCCCACGCTGGTGGTCCGGGCGGTGCTCGACGAGTCCGACGGCCTGCGTCGGGCGCTGGCCAGCCGGGACCGTTACCGGGTCGCCGTCTGACGGCCCGACGATCGGAGACGCCCGATGACGCGCCCGCCTTCTAAAGGCAGTGTTGCCACGACCTGCCGACACCTGACCCCGAGTGCCGGATCTCGGGGCGCAGGCTAGCTCAGGGGTGGACAGGCAGCTCATGCTCGCTGTGGCCACGCGGCTCGATCTGGAACGTGCTGTGCTCGACGTCGAAGTGGTCCGACAGGCATGCGCCGAGCCGGTCGAGGATCGCCCCCTGGCCGTGCCCCAACGCCGCATCGGTGACCACGACGTGTGCCGACATGACCGCCATGCCGCTGGTGATCGTCCAGACATGGAGATCGTGCACCGCCTCCACGCCCTCCACGCCCTGGATGTGCGCGCGGATGTGATCGAGGTCGATGTGCCGGGGGGTCGCTTCGAGCAGTACGTCCACCGCCTCACGCAGCAACGTCCAGGTACGCGGCACGATCAGCGCCCCGATCACCAGGGAGGCGATGGGGTCGGCACGGGCATCCCCGGTGAAGGAGATCACGAGCGCGGCGACGATCACAGCGAGCGAGCCGAAGAGGTCACCGAGCACCTCGAGCCGGGCGCCGCGCAGGTTGAGGCTGGGTCTGTCCCCGCCGCCGTGGCCGCTGTGCAAGAGCCGCAGCCCGGCGAGGTTGGCGATCAGACCGAGGCAGGCCACCGCGAGCATCGGCCCTGACGCGACGTCGGGGGGTGAGTCCAGGCGGTTGAGGGCGGCGATCGTGACCCAGGAGGCCAGCCCCAGCAGCAGCACGGCGTTGGCGGCCGCGGCGAGGATCTCCAACCGATAGAACCCGTAGCTGTTCCGGGTCGACGCGACGCTGCGCGCTGCGATGATCGCTCCCACTGACATGGCGAGACCTGCCACGTCGGTGAGCATGTGACCGGCATCCGCCAGTAGCGCGAGGGACCCCGTCAGCCACGAAGCGACCAGCTCGACCACCATGACGACGGCGCTCAGGGCGAGGACGAGCTTCAGCCGGCGCTCGTCCTGGGCGCCGCGCACAGTGTGTGCCGATGGGTGGCCCATGCTGGCCGAGGATACGCCGACCGGGGTTAGCCTCTGCGGTGTGAGGACTTCCCGATGACCCGGCCCGGACCGTCGACACGGGTCCAGGTGGTGGAACACGACGACGGTCAAGTCCTCCCACGCGAGGACCGGCTCGCCACCGAGGAGCCGCTGGAGATCAGGCTCACCTGGCCGGGACACGCCGCCGAGCGCGTCGTCGTCACGATGCGCACGCCCGGCGCCGACTTCGAGCTGGCGGCCGGCTTCCTCTTCGCCGAGGGCCTCGTCGGCCAGCAGGGGCACATCGAGACCGTCGCGTACTGCGTCGACCGCGAACTGAGGCACGACCAGCTGTACAACGTCGTCACGGTCACGCTGCGCTCGCCGCCGCTGCGGGACCTGGCCGGCCGGTATGGGCAGATGTCCGCGGCCTGCGGCGTGTGCGGCAAGCAGACCCTCGACGACCTCGGCGACTCAGGCCTGCGCCCTGTCTCCTCCCGGGACACCATCGCCCCCGCTGTCGTCACCTCACTCCCCCACCGGCTGATAGACCAACAGGTTGTCTTCGGGCGGACCGGCGGGCTGCACGCGGCCGGTGTCTTCACGACCGACGGAGATCCGGTCGTGGTACGAGAGGACGTGGGTCGCCACAACGCCGTCGACAAGGTTGTCGGCAACGCGGTGCTGGTCGGTTCCACCCTGGCCGGGCGCGTGCTCTGTGTCAGCGGCCGAGTGGGCTTCGAGATCGTCCAGAAGGCGGTGGCAGCCGGCGTCGCGGCCGTCGTCGCCGTGGGCGCACCCTCGAGCCTGGCCGTGGCTCTGGGCCGCCGGTTCGACTGCACGGTGATCGGGTTCGCGAGGGAGCAGCGCTTCGTCGTCTACAGCGGCGCCGAACGGATCGACTACTAGCGCCCAGCGGGATCGTCCACCACCGCACAAACGTGCGCGTGTGCAGCCGCGATATGTCCCCGCTGCTCATTAGCGTCCATGGCATGCGCATCCTGCACACCTCCGACTGGCACCTGGGCCGGTCGTTTCACCGCGAGGGGCTGCTCGACGCGCAGGCAGGGTTCGTCCAGCACCTTCTCGATACGGTCCGCGAGGAGCGGATCGACCTGGTGCTCGTCTCGGGAGACATCTACGACCGGGCGTTGCCTCCCGTCGACGCGGTCTCGCTGGCACACGAGACGCTCCGCCGGCTGGCAGCCGCGCGGGTCCGCACCGTCATCACCAGCGGCAACCACGACTCCGCCCGCCGGCTCGGGTTCGCCTCGGACCTGATCGACGGCTCGGGTGTCCACCTCCGCACCGACCCCGCTTCGGTGGGCACCCCGGTGATCCTCGACGATGCCCACGGTCAAGTCGCCGTCTACGGCCTGCCCTATCTCGAACCCGACTTCCTTCGCGAGCAGTGGGGGCTGGCCGAGCGCAGCCACCGGGCCGCGCTCGGGGAGGCCATGCGGAGAGTCCGGGCGGACCTTCGGCGCCGACCGACGGGAGTCCGCTCCCTGGTCCTCGCCCATGCGTTCGTGACGGGCGCGACAGCCACCGACAGCGAGCGCGACATCTCTGTCGGCGGCGTCGCCAACGTGCCCGCCGACGTCTTCAACGGGGTGGACTACGTGGCTCTCGGGCACCTGCACGGCCGCCAGCGGCTTCGCGAGACGGTGCGCTATTCCGGGTCTCCGCTGGCTTACTCGTTCTCCGAGGCCGGTCATGCGAAGGGTTGCTGGCTGGTCGATCTCGGTGCCGGTGGCGTGGACCGGGTCGACTTCGTTCCCGCTCCGGTGCCCCGGCCGCTCGCAGTGATCCGGGGCGAGCTCGAGGCGTTGCTGGGCGATCCGGCTCTGCGTGGCCGTGAGCGCTGTTGGTTGCACGTGACGCTGACCGACCCGACCCGGCCGCGCGGGGCGATGGAGCGCCTGCGGACACGCTTCCCGCACGCACTCGTGCTGGCCTTCGATCCCAGCGGCCCCCACGCGTTCGGCCCCCTCCCCCGGATCGACCGGGTGACCTGTCAACCCGACGTCGACATCGCCGGTGAGTTCGTGGAGACGGTACGCGGCGCTCCGGTGAGCGACGACGAACAGGCACTCCTGCACCACGCCTGGGAAGCCTGCCGGACCGCCCGGGCGGCGGCGTCGTGACGACGCCATGAGGCCGCCATGAGGTCGCCATGAGATTGCACTCGCTGCAGATGCGGGCGTTCGGACCGTTCGCCGGCGAGGAGGAGGTCGACTTCGACGCGCTGTCCGAGGCCGGCCTGTTCCTGCTCAGTGGCCCGACCGGCGCGGGCAAGACCAGTGTGCTCGACGGGGTCTGCTTCGCGCTGTTCGGCGAGGTGCCGGGTGACCGCGGGAAGGCCAAGCGGCTGCGCAGTGACCACTCACCGGCCGAGCGCGGGCCGTTCGTGACCCTCGAGGTGTCCCTGCGCGGCCGCCGGTTCCGCATCATCAGGTCGCCGGCGTGGGAGCGGCCCAGCAAGCGGCGGCGCGGCGACCGGACCGGTGCGGTGCGGGAGCCGGCGTCCGTCCTGGTCCTCGAGCGGGTCGGCGAGGACTGGGTCGCCTTGACCAAGCGTCCGGACGAGGCCGGCGACCTGATGGAGTCCCTGCTGGGCATGAACGTCGGCCAGTTCTGCCAGGTGGCGCTGTTGCCGCAGGGACGGTTCCAGACGTTCCTGCGGGCCGGAGCCGAGGAACGCCACCGGGTTCTGGAGCGCCTGTTCGACACCGGGCGGTTCGCCGATGTCGAGGACTGGCTGGTGGAGCAGCGCAAGGAGCTGGGGCGGCGAAGTGAGAGACAGCAGGCCGCCATCGTCGGCCTCCTCGACCGGATCAGCGAGGTGGCCGGCGCCGCGCCTCCCGCGGACCCGGCCGCCGCCGGCGCCTGGGCCGAGGCGCTCCTGGCCACCACACTGCACCAGCTCGCGCGGACCCGGGAACGGGTACGAGGCGCGGAAGCCGAGTGCCAGCAGGCTGCCGCCGCCCGGGAGGAGGGGATGCGC